>CALVMT010000023.1 GCA_944347775.1 uncultured Clostridia bacterium
TTGTTTTTTTGTTCGCCTTTATCTTATATTTGCTCACTTCTTTCTCTATCACTAATGTGGCTCCTTTTACCATTGCACAAACTATTTCTTCCACAAGTACCTCCACAGCTTCCTTTGCCAACTGCTCCAACACATCTTTTGCCAGCGGATATAAGGAACAATTGTCGCCTTTTTTCAAAATCACTTTTACTTCATATTCACTTACACTCTTTGGGCAAAGCCTGGCTACATCTGATACGGCCTTTCCATTGCTGTCTGATAAAAGCTCCTCTATATGAGGCACAGTAAATACTTCAGATGATATAAGCTGTTTAATGAAATTGGTTGCTACATCTATATCCATTTCTTTGAGCGAAGAGATCCCCGCATACCTCTGCATCAAAACTGCTGCAAGTCCTTGGAGAATTACTTCTCCATTCTCTTCAACATAGATAGGTTCCATGTGTGCAAACGCCAATTGATCTTCACCGCATCTTAGCTCAAACAATTTCATCCGTTTATTGATTTTTTTCCTGAGAATCGTTTTTAATCTTTTCCTGCACTTTCTGAAAGCAGGCGGCAGATACTTTCCTGGACAATACTTGGAATCTACTATTCTAGAACAAAACAATCCTACAGGGGAGATATCTTCAAATTTTAAAAACTTTGTGTAGACAATGCCGAATTTCTCTGCCGTGGCACTTTCCTGAGCACAGCTGTTAGGAAGAGGAAACAATCCATCACTAAATAAGGCGTCCACTGCTTGTTTTATTTTCTCACCCCCTTTATCCAGGTATTTCGTCGGATCAAGTAATATCTGCAGATTTCTAAAAATCTTATCTATAGCCTGATATTTTTCTTTCAGATCAAAAAGCTCAACTGTATTCACACATAGCAGAATATTTACAGCATCACTCAGCTTATCCATATCTTCCACTCTAATATTTTGCGTGGACGCGATTTGTAATGTAAGTTTTTGTGGGCTGCACCTCGGAACCAAAAAATTAGCTTGATTACTTTTTACTTCGTCCCGCAGCCGGATAGATTCTTTTTCTACATACGCTTCCTTTTGTGCTTTTTCATCCGGGTTATGATAGGGAACTCCAGTCACACGTTTAAAAGCGCTGTTCCAAATACCAAAAGGATGAGTGATAAGATATTTTGTTGCTGCTTTTTTCTTAAAAAATGGAACCAATTCTTTCTCAATTATTTTTTGAAGAATCGCTTCATTTACTTCCCATTTTAAACCTTCTGCTACTGCATTGCGCAAAAGATATGCGTATCGGTAATTGAGCTCTGCAAGCATTCTATTAGATTCTCTTGTTTGAAATGGGGACTCTATCTTATGGTCAAAAAGCAATTCGTTCACTTTATATTTATGTATCCCGTTCACCTGATATTGGGCAGATTGCAGCAAAGCCAAATGCACTATCGGAATCAACGCCGCACGCTCTATATACCTTTCAATAACCATTGGATTCACAGAGCATCCTTCTGCTTTTCTTGTCTTTTTCCCTTCTTTTTTATAAAGAAAATTTATAGCAAGTTGATACTGTTCATAGATCTCAGAAATATTTTTTAGAATTCTATCTTTTGACTCAAGCCCTTCCAAATCTATTCGTGGTTTGTCAGCAATTCGTCCTGCTTGCTTAATAGAAGAATCAATATAAGCTCTATACGATAATCCTTCAGAAATAAAGTGACTCAAGTCAGAATATACCGCATCCGAAATTCTCCACAACTTTTGAATCGCTTTCTTTTTTACTTCATCTTGTTTCGTATAATGTATAAATTTTGGCTGATAGCATAGGATCATCAGAAATTGCAAATCATCCTCTAAATCATCACTCATGCTACTAAAATTGGATGAGATAGTATATTGAGAAATCATCTGATATGTATCCACCAACGTTTGGAACCAATTTTGATTCTTTGTTTTGGTGCTATCGTATGTGACATACTTTTTAGTGGCTTCAAAATATCTTTTTATATTGTATTCATTCGCATAATTTCCCATAGCCCGCTGTTGTTTTTTGCTTATGCATTGTTGATAATAAGAAAGCTCTGCCCCCTTCATGCCTTTTTTAAATTTAGGAAATAGTCGTTTCATACATCCTCCTTTTTCTACACGGAAAGCTAAAAAGGTCTTATCTTTTTTAGCTTTCCGTGTAGCTTTTTACTCTTTTACGCTCTTTCCCAGTGGAAAAACCCGGGAAAAGTAATGCATGTATTTTTCGTTCGAAACTTTTTCATTCAATACTGACAGTATTTTTTGCAATTATCAAATTTTTTGAAAGATTATTTTTAAAAATGCTTTCCGCACGGAAATCAATTCCTTATGTGTTATTTTTAAGTTTCCGTGTCTGTATCTAATCCCGCTTTTACAGTATCATGTTACCACAACGGTGCGCACCGGGAAACCTAAAAGGAGGATTTAGCTCTGAATTCTTTCACTTTAACAAACCCCAAACACCTCATCATTCTCCGCTGTGGCGACCAGACCATCCGCTGGCTGCTGCGGCCGGGCGAGAAGCGCCCGGTACTGCTTGACGATCGTCACATGCGGAGAGAGATACCGCATTACGCCGACCTGACCCACAGGGGCCGCCGCAAGGCCATGGATCGATATCTAAAAGGCCTCCCGGTTGCCCTGCGGGCCAGGATCGACGCATCCCTACCTAACGTAGGCCTCCGCATTCTGGGCCGTTCTCCCTGCCGGGATGACTTCCGGGCCGGAGCCGATGCCTTCCTCCGGCTTCTGGACCTCTTCGAAGATCCTGAAGCCGGCGCGATCCTGGCTGCCAACCTGCTCTGCGGGTTTCAGATGACCACTTTGCGACAGATTTTTCCAGCTTTTTTG
>CALVMT010000024.1 GCA_944347775.1 uncultured Clostridia bacterium
GATACGCCCAAAGCACACCGGTTAATACGCCAAAAATGACAAAAAAGACAATGTTGACAAAGGAAAATTTCTTCTTAGTTGCGTTTGCCATGTTTATAATTCCTCTCTTTTAATAATTAATTTGCGAGATTTCCCGCAAAATAGCAAGCAATTTTTCGACCGCGTAAGCGAAAAATGCGTGACCTTTTTGTTCTGTCGCATAAGTCGGCGCGCCAATAACACCGCTTTGCGTAACATCTTTTGTTTTCCAACCGGCATTGACCGGCCCGAAGACAGTGACAAACTTATCCCCGGTAAAACAGTCCGCCGGATCCTCATCAACGGCCAGCTCCATATGGACAGTCTCGGGGCGAGCAGCCAGCATCAGAGAGGTTTCAAGTTCGCAGGCATGAAAAACGCCATACTTACCCGACTCCTGGTACTCTTTTAACGCATCTGCCCAAAACGACGTAAACCACCAATCAAACACATAGACTTGCAGACCAAAATCAATGCGCAGATCGCGCGAAATCAAATTAGCCATATCCGTATTCCCGCCGTGACTGTTAAAAAGCACCAACTTTTTAAACCCATGCCGGGAAATGCAGGCCGCGATATCATGCAGAAGCGCATAATAAGTTTGCGCGGAAAAAGTAAGCGTCCCACAGAAATCCATATGTTCGTTGCTTTTACCGATTGGAAGCTGCGGAGCGAAAATCACATTACCCTCCTCATAACGATCACCAGCCTCAATCATCTGATCAATCAACGTCTGCAAAATGATTGCATCTGTCCCAACGGGCAGATGCGGCCCATGCTGCTCAGTTGCCGACATTGGCAGCAGTACGATTGTCTTGTCCTTATCCAGCATGGAAAGCTGGTCTCTTGAAAGATTTTCCCATCTTGCAATCATGTTTTACTCCTTTCAACCCCGCTCAAACGGGAATATAGAAGAATATGCGCAGTACAATCGTCCCTGCGATCGCAAAAGCAGTCGCCAGCAAAAACCATGCGTCGTACGCCGATGCCTTGATCGTCTTATAGGATGTACGCTTTACGCCAAAATTTAATTTATAAAAGTGCATGGCCAGAGAAATTGCATGCCCTTTTCCGATAACGCGGAACAACAGAGGAATAGAAAAAATGATATAGTTTTTAATTTTTGTTGCGACTCCGCACTCTTCGATTTCCAGTCCGCGCGAACTTTGCGCTTCCATAATTGCCTTCAGCTCGGTAATGATAATAGGGATAATCTGAAAGACAAGCCCTACCGCGAAACTCACCGCATAAGGCATGTGCCACTTACACAACCCAAGAATAATCTCGCTAAAGTTGGTCGTAATCAGCACCATAAAAAACGAGGCAATCATCAGATAAATACGCAAAGCATAGACAAGCCCTTTGTAGAAATCATACCAGTCGAAACACAGCTTCATGTTGAGTACGGTTCCCTCGTAGAAGATCGGTCCGCCTTCAACGGGAGGCTGTTCAAACAAACCAAGCACAAACCACAATAAAAAGATAAAAATCAGCAATACCTTGAGCTGACGAAAAAGCTTGCCCATTTCGGGCATAATTCCGCATCCAATCCAGATTGCAAGAAAAAATGCAAACAGAAATACCAGTGCAACACCCGATTTAATCACCGACGTCAACACAGCCATCGCCAAAAAAAAGAAAAACTTTGTTCTCGGGTCAAGGCGGTGCAAAAAGGAATCCTTATCCACATATTGCAAATAGTCCATCTTATTCCTCCCTTAACGCCAACAGGCGAGCTGCTTCTTGTGCAAAATCCGCCACATTATAACAGATTTTGGAAAATCCATACCGTTTTGAAAGCTGAACTACCGGAGGCAAGCTAATATTGATCGCGTCAAAAATATCTTCACGCCTCGACAACGCTTCCTTGCTGCCCTCATATACTTTCTTGCCGCCGCTTAAAATAACAGCGCCATCTGCAACTTTAAAGACCAGCGGAATCTCATGGCTGATCATCAGCACGGTTTTACCCTGCTGTTTCAAATACGCAATGATCTCTTCAAGCTGCGCTTTGATATGTAAGTCCATACCAAGTGTCGGCTCGTCTAGAATCACAACATCGGCATTGGAAAACAACACAGAGAGTATCGTCAGCAGATGTTTCTTTCCCATCGATAAATTAATAGGAAAAGTCTCCGCATCATCTTTTAGCCCATATTTTTCCAGAACTTCTGCTACCTGTTCTTCGGTAAACTCTAACTTCTGCATGCGCGCACAGAAAGTAATCTCCTGCGTTACTGTCTGTTCAAAAAGCATATGTTCGGGATGCTGGAAGACGAGAATAATATTGCGCGAGATTTGTGCGACCGTCTTTTTCAGTATCGACTGCCCGTTATAACGGACATCTCCACTTGTCGGTTTGTATAGACCGTTTAGATGCTTAACAAGCGTTGTCTTTCCCGAACCGTTCTGCCCCATAATCGCAATTACTTTTCCCTTGGGAAAAGCCGTATTGATCTCTTTTAGTGCCTGAAAACCATCTGCAAAAACCTTATTCAGCTGATGTGTAGTCAAAAATGCTTCTCCCACAACTTCCTTTGGCGCTTCTACAGAAAAAGTTTTCTGGGTAAAAATCCTGTCAAGCGCATCAATCGCGCCCTGCATGGAGTAGAACATCTCTACGCCTGAATTTAGTTTGGCTATCGCCCGGTATATCTCCGCTTCCTGCGGAATCGTGACGCCGAGTTTTTCTTGCAAATCAAAATCGCGAAAAAATTCCTCCTTTGCTCCATCAAACAGCACACAGCCGTCATACAGCCCCACTACGCGGTCGACGATATCTGCCGACCATTCCAAATTATTATCGACAATAAGAACGGTTGTCCCATCAGCGCGCAGTTGGTTTAACACATTCTGCACCATTTTCTTGCCATTGGGGTCGAGAGAACTGACGGGCTCGTCCATAATCAAAATATCTGGGCGCATAGCCAAAACTGAAGCAATACAGACCGCCTGCCGCTGCCCACCGGATAATGCTGCTACAGAACGTTTACGCAAATACTGCAAGTTGAGTAAGTCAAGGACATATTCCATGCGCTCCGAAATTTCTTCAGCCGGCAAGCCCATGTTTTCCATACCAAAAGCAATAGCATCCTCCACACCATAGCCAAACAACTGATTTTCCGGAGACTGGCTGACAACGCTGACCAACGCGTCCTCGCCCAACTCCAATTCACCTTGTAAGACGCCGTTGCTCTCAAGCTTCGGGATAACACCGCTTAGAATATCGACAAGTGTCGTTTTCCCACAGCCCGATGGACCGACAACAGCCGTAACAGCACTTTTTTGAATTTCCAGGCTGACATCCCTAAGCACTTCTTTTTGCTCAGGCGCGTATTGATAAGTAATATGTTGTATACGATAATTCAATGTGTTCTCCTTTGCCGCCTTTAAAATTTGAAGACGGGGAAGGACTCAAGAAAAATAATATCCTCCCGCTTTGCTGCATCGCCTTCTGCAAGAATGGCCGCTTTGCCGGCAACAATGCCGCCTGCTTTTTTGACCAGTGCTTCCATCGCTTTTAACGACTCCCCAGTGCTGATCACATCATCGACAATCAAAATGCGTTTTCCCTTGATCAGTTTTGCCTCTGCTTCATCCAGGCAGAGAATCTGTTTTTTTTGCGTTGTAATAGAATATACTTCGGTAACAAACGGATTGACCATATAGGGCTTAATGCTCTTTCTTGCAACAAAATAACGATCCATCCCAAACAGGCGCGCCAGCTCCTGTACAAGCGGAATCCCTTTTGCCTCTGCTGTAATTAAGTAATCCACTTCAGGCAGCCTCTGTTTAAGCTCCGCCGCCGCTTTTAAGACCAGCTGGCAATCGCCCAGCAATACAAAACTGGCAATCGCCATATTATCCGTTACCTGCACAATCGGCAATTCGCGCAGCAACCCTGCGATATTAATTTCATAAGTTTTGCGGTCCGGTTTCATGAAAATTCCCCCTCTCGATATTGCGGACAGGCAAGCAAATCTGCCAATATTTTTTCAGACAAAAAACAAAGCGCGTATTTTTGTTTTTGCGCCCGCTATCGCATATTTCTGTCGGCAACTTCAGCCGCATTCCAGTCGAAATACCGCCTATTATTTAGAATTATATCGAAATTTTACATTCTGTTCAAGAGATATTTACCATTCGTTTTAGATTTATCTCATAAAGTTCGCCACATCCGGATATCTCTTATTTTTTTTGCATTGGCTGCTTTAACAAAATATGTTATAGTAATATCGTCATTTTTAAAAAGGAGCATTTGGCATTGAACGTATACGATTTTGACCAGACGATTTACCGGCATGACAGCACTGCCGATTTTTATTTTTTTTGTCTTAAAAAGCAGCCCTCTTTGCTACGCTATCTGCCTTTTCAAGCATTTTCTTATTTGCGCTACCTTACGGGCAATCTTTCTAAAACACAGTTTAAGGAACGTTTTTACCGTTTTTTTTGCGGTATTCCGGATATGCAAGCGCGGCTTAATGCCTTTTGGGCAACCCATGCGCATAAAATATGCGATTGGTATATGCTAAAACATCGTCCGGACGATGTCGTCATTTCCGCTTCTCCTGAATTTTTATTGCGCCCGATCTGCGAAAAGTTAGAGATTCATACATTGATCGCTTCCCGCGTCGACCCGAAAAGCGGACATTATACCGGAGAAAATTGTCATGGCCGGCAAAAAGTATTGCGCTACCGCGAAGTGTTTTCCCATTCGCCGATCTGCGAGTTCTACTCGGATTCCCTTTCAGACACTCCTTTAGCCGAATTGGCGGAAGAGAGTTTTATTGTCAAAAAAGGCCGCATCTATGATTGGAAGACATATGCTTACACCGATCCGCGCCGGCTGCGCAAGCTGCGTGCCTATGCCGATACATCCCGCTTTCTTTAAAGCAGGGTTTTTGCCGTCGAAAATCTTTCTTGACATACCTCTATTTTTTTCGTATATTGAAAGTGTATTCGGCAATGCCGTGATCCACGTTTGTCAGGGAAAATCCCGGGCAAACGTTTTTTATGCCGAAATATCAGACAATAAAGGAGATAAACACCGATGCAAAAAAAACTGCTGCAGCAAACCGCTAAACTTTCGGCCATTATTTTAGGCAACTGCCTGTATACTTTAGCCGTACAGCTTTTTATCCGCCCGGGCAATTTATTGACCGGCGGAACGACGGGAATTTCTCTCGCCGTCCAAAGAGCTTTTGGCCTTTCCGCATCGGGTTTTATGTTTTGCTTTAATAGCCTGCTCTTTCTTCTCGCCCTGTTTATTTTAGGTAAAACCTTTGCTCTCGGTACATTATTAAGCACTTTCCTCTCCCCTGCTTTGCTTGCGCTTTTTGAGAGGCTGTTTTCTCAAACCATCCTCACAAATGATCCCCTTTTATGCAGCATTTTTGGTGGACTGAGTGTCGGTGCCGGGCTTGGCCTCGTAGTCCGTGCCGGTGCGTCGACGGGCGGTATGGATATTCCGCCTTTTTTACTGTATCGTTTTTGGCGTATTCCTATCTCGGTAAGCCTGTATTTTTTTGACGTATGTATTTTGTTGGCGCAAGCGGTGTCCAGCGATGCCGAGCGTATTCTCTATAGCCTATTACTTATCCTATGCTATACGGTTACACTTAACAAAGTCATGTTGCTCGGGAAAAATCGCATTGAGGTGAAAATCATCAGCAGTAAATCACATGAGATTTGCAAAGCAATTCTTTTTAGTCTTGATCGCGGCGTCACCCTGCTTCACGCTTACGGCGGATATAGCAACGAAAAATCACCGCTTATTTTAAGCATTGTCTCCGCCAGGGAGCTAACCAGGTTGGAGACATTGGCCAAAGAAATTGATCCGCAATGCTTTATGGTCATAAGCCAAGTAAGTCAGGTTCAAGGACGCGGTTTTTCCCTGGAAAAAAAGCATGAACAACTTAAGGAGATCTCCCAAGATTTAAATCATCCCCATATCTGAATTGATAACCATTGCCTGCGCCGCTTTGTTTTCGTTCCCCTAACAAACGGGTTTTCACTGCTTTTATCACGCATTTTTTTATCCTCAAATGCTTTTCCCAAAAAATCGGCATAAAAAAAGACGTCCTTTTTAAAGGACGTCTTTTCCAGATTATGCAGTCAGGCACAAATGTTTTTCCATATGTTTATCCTTTTAACCCTTTGGATTGTCTTACCATATCTTCTACAACAATATCAAAAATTTCGCCCAAAGATGCGCAGTATTGCAGTACCTTCCAAGGTTCGTTTGTATGAAAATGAATTTTGATGAGTGTTTCATCGCCTACAGCCAACAGGCAGTCTCCGTCAAAATGTGTGGTAAAATACTCGCGTATTGCATCTTCGCTTAAATGATTCCCTTCTATTAATAGCTGTGTATCATAACGGTAATCCAAAATATGTTCCTCCTTTATTATTTATATGGTTTTCGACCGATAACAACAGACTTACATCGACAGATGGATCTGATTGCCGTTTTGCTCAACGCGTTTTTTCACCTGATACATCGCAACCAACAGCAAAATCGTCATCACAATTCCTGCCAACATGCACAAAAACGCCAAAAACGGAGCAAAAATCAGCGGGTAAGTGAGTGCGCCGATAATGACTACACACAACCACATTTTATATAAAAATGCGCTGCCAAAATCACACCCTTTGATTCGTTCCATATCCCTTATTCCCGCAATGCACAAATAAGTCAAATAGACGGTAAGCGCATAGTTGCACAAGCTGAGCAATATGCTCACCAGACTGCCCCCTATGCTGCCCAAGCCAAAAAGATCCAATATATAAAGAAACGCACAATAACCTATGCCAATGCCTGAAATCGGGCGCGCTTTGACAAAATACACGCTTTGCTCTGCAAGTGCACCAACACCATGCCAAAAAAAGATCATACCCACAAAATCCGGAATCAATCCAATGCTCATCTTGCCCAAATTCAGGTTAAAATCCAAAAAAACAAAAAACATGCCCCAAAATATCTGCTGCATTTGCCAAACCTTTCCTTCTCTGCCGGAATAATTTAAAGTATAGCATTCGGTTTATCTATTGTAAACACCGGATTTTCAAGTACAAACGGCATTGCGTGTTTTTTCAAAAAAAGCTATACTGGAACTTGTAAATTGAGATGATTTCGGAGGATACTTATGCAAGACGACGCTTTTATTACCAAAACCATTAATAAACGCAAAAACATTGCTCTTATTGCACATGATAACAAAAAACAGGAACTGATCATGTGGTGCGCCGCACACAGGGAAATTCTTGCTCGTCATGTTCTTTGCGGTACGGGGACGACAGCTCAGATGGTTTCTTCGCAAACCGGCCTTTGCGTACATGGCTACAACAGCGGCCCTCTTGGCGGAGACCAGCAGATCGGCGCAAAAATTGTCGAGGGGCAAATCGATATGGTTATTTTCTTTTCAGACCCTCTCACCGCCCAACCGCACGACCCGGATGTCAAGGCTTTGCTGCGCATTGCCCAAGTCTATGACATTCCGATTGCCAATAATCGTGCAACAGCCGACTTCCTCATTACTTCATCGCTGATGAACGAAGCATACGCCCATCAAATCATTAATTTTCACCAGCATATTCATAAGCGTGCCCGTAGCCTTTAACTGATAACCTTTTTGATCCGCCTCCTACTTATTATCGGCATGCAGCAATTTAGCCGCAGCATAGGCGCCCTGCTCGAACATACGTTTTGAGATATATTCCGCGATTGCCTCATATTCCCGGCAAATCACTTCTATTTCGGCTTCAAATCCGCTTTTTTCCAGAATACTTTTTTTAGCGGCATAAATGGCCTCGTAATGCTCTGCGCACGGTTTCCCCGGCAAAAAAGCATCTTCCGCGCCTTCTGTTCCCGGCACGACGGGGTGGATGACATAATCTCCCCAGAAAATGCAAAATGCCTCATCGCGAGCTTGCCTCAGTTGTTCTGTTAACTCCTCCATGCGATCTCCTTTCAATATACTTCTTCTCTAGTATAAGAAAAGCGCTGCCAAATTATGCGAGCTTGCCAATCGCGTTTTTTCGATATCAAAGGAGAGAACATCTGCAAAAAGTTCACGGAAATTTTCTGTTTTTTCGCTCACTATACAATAAACTTATGCTAAAATCTGCTTAGTTTAATTTTAAGGAGGATAAAACGATGAGCACTGTTATCGGCATTGTCCCAAGTGCACGCCTTTTTTCTACGCCCGACCCGTATGACGACCGTTATACATTTATAAATCTTTATACACAGCGTCTTTGCGCAAACGGCGCCGTACCCATAGGCATTCTTGCACAGGATGGCCTCCTGCCTCCCGGTACTGCAAATTTATGCGATGGCTTTTTACTTTGCGGCGGCTCAAAGCTTTGGCCCTATCATCTGCAAGTATTGCATCACGCTTTAAAAACGGGCAAACCAGTCCTTGGCATATGCCTAGGTATGCAAGCAATAAACGCTTATTTTCGCGTCTGCGAACAGGCAGAAAAACGGCAATTTTCCGGAGACCCTCTTATTTTATTTGAGCAGATGAAGCAAGAAAAATTTTTATTTACTCTTCCCGTCGCCCACCACTGGGATGTGCAGATCACGCGCGACAACATCGAGTTAACCAAACACCCCATCTTTGTGCGACCGGGCACCCTCCTTCACCGTCTGACTGGTGTCGACTGCCTACGCGGCTCTTCCATGCACCACTATCGCATTAACGGCGTCGCACCTTCGCTATGCATTTCCGCACAAACGGCAGACGGTACCATTGAAGCGATAGAATACAGTACGCAAATGCTCGGCGTACAGTTTCACCCGGAAGTAGATGATACAATGGATGTCTTATTTGAATGGCTTATTCGTGCGGCAAAAGAGGTTGCTTCGACATAACGCCAATTTTTTCCGTACGCTTTATCTTTTGATTTTTAATTGTTTTTGTATTTTACCTGGACATTTGATATAAAATATGCTATAATGAAAATGAAAAGAGCGAGTCGTTGCGATTATAGTAGTTTTGCAGCGACTCTTTTTTTATGAGTTTTTATCTGCCTGTTTTCAGGCCGCAACAACAATTTAAAAGGAAGCGTTTTTATGAAGAGACATCATATCAGGCAAATCGCGATTGATATTGCTATTGAACTGTTTGCCAGTTTTTTGTGTGCCATTGGCTTATATAATTTTGCCGTCAGTGCCAATTTCCCGATAAGCGGCGTTTCCGGCATTACCACGATTCTTTATTATCTTTTCGATTTGCCTATCGGTATTATGACCATCGTCGTCAATATTCCTATTGCGGTGCTTTGCTATCGGCGGCTCGGCAAAAGCTTTTTCTGGCGCTCAGTACGCTGCATTATTTTCGGCTCGGTCATGACTGACTATGTTGCTCCGTTATTTCCTCTCTATACAGGGGATCGCATGCTCTCGGCGATCTGCACGGCTGCGATTTGTGGTATCGGCTATGCGTTAATCTATATGCGTGGCTCTTCGACTGGTGGCACCGATTTTATCACGGTTTCCATTAAATCAGCGCATCCGCATCTGCCGCTCGGCAGAATTTCCTTTACCATAGAATCTCTGATCGTCTTAGCTGGCGGTATCATCTACCGCGATGTCGACGGCGTCATTTACGGGTTGATCATTAATTTTATCCAGGGGATCGTCGTAGACAAACTGATGTACGGCATTAATGCCGGAAAACTTGCACTGATCATTACAGATCATGGCAGTAGAGTTGCGCGCGTTATCGAAGAATGCTCTAATCGCGGTTCGACGATTATCGATGTTAAGGGGGCTTTCCAGCACGAAGAAAAACAAATGGTCTTGTGTGCATGCAGCAGCAAGCAAATGTATGAAGTGGAGCAGGCCGTTAAAGCGGCTGCACCCGAATCCTTTATTATCATCTTGGAATCCAATGAGGTGCATGGCGAAGGCTTTTCGATTACGCGCGTCGCCCAACGCCCGGCGCGTATTCCGGCCAAGGGCGGTAAACAACTTCACCTTCGCAAAAAGAAGTAATGCCGACGCCGGCTTGACAGAAATTCTTTTTTTTTGTATAGTTAAAGTAAGTTTTGGCAAGAAGCCAACAATGTTTTTTGCCCATTATGGGCAATCTGTATGTTTTGATGAAAAGCAGTATGCCAGAAGGCATGTAGACCAATAAAACGGTCGTGCATGCCTTTTTTTATCGGCTGCACCCGCTTAGCTGAAAGGGGAAGAAAAACTATGCAGTTATCTGAATTTTTTACTGAAAATCCACGAGTGGCACTGGCCTTCTCAGGCGGTGTCGATTCCGCTTATCTGTTGTATGCCGCACTTAAATACGGTGCGCAGGTTCACGCTTACTATGTTAAAACGGTATTTCAACCACAGTTTGAGCTAGATGATGCTCTTCGGTTGGCAGCGCAGCTGAAAAATCAGCTATGCATCCTTGAAACCGATGTGCTTTCCTGCCCACAAATCGCAGCCAATCCGTCGGATCGTTGCTATCATTGCAAGCGTATGATCTTTTCGTGCATACAGCGCGCTGCCCTTAAAGACGGCATTTCGTTGCTTATTGACGGAACCAATGCTTCTGATGATGCAGCCGACCGCCCTGGAATGCAGGCGCTTAAAGAGCTTAAAGTCCGTTCGCCGCTTAGGGAGTGTGGGCTAACCAAACCGGAAATCCGCCGCCTTTCCAAGGAAGCCGGCCTTTTTACCTGGGATAAACCTGCCTACGCCTGCTTGGCTACACGTATTCCGACCGGAAGTGCCATTACACCCAAAATGTTATCTGACACCGAAAAGGCAGAGGCCTACTTATATTCGCTTGGTTTTCGGGATTTTCGCGTCCGTTGCATAGGCGGCGCCGCCCGCATCCAGGTTCGGCAGGAGCAGCTTAGCCTTCTGATTTCTTTCCGCAGAGATATTTTACAGGCACTCGGCCCGCTGTACGACGGTGTCCTTTTGGATTTAGTCGTGCGTGAATAGGCTTATTGGTGTGGAATTTTTCAGAATAATTTGCTCCAAAGCCCTGTTTTCATGGTTTTGGAGCTTGGAGGTAAATCCATGAACGAAAGTTATCGTCGCATTTTACAGGCGGTAAAAAACGGAGATCTTTCCGTTGATCAAGCATTAAATCGACTAAAAGCGCAGCCTTTTACCGACATCGGCTACGCCAAAATCGATATGCACCGCCGACTTCGCCAGGGCGCCGCGGAAGTTATTTACGGCGCCGGAAAAACGCCAGAACAGATTGCAGGTATTTTAAAAGCCATGCAAAAAGCAGGCCAGACACGCGCTCTTGTCACTCGACTCAGCGCACAGGCCGAAGAAGAAGTACGTAAATATTGTCCTCTTCACTACTATGCCGAAGCTCACCTTGGGATTATGGGCGATATGCCCGTGCCTGACGGCCTTGGACGCATCATCGTCGCAACCGGAGGAACAAGCGATATTCCCGTCGCCGAAGAAGCCGCTTTAACGGCAGAATTTTTAGGCAATCGCGTCACCCGGCTTTTTGATGTCGGCGTTGCCGGCTTACACCGTCTACTTGCCCATCTTGATGATCTTCTCGGCGCAAGCGTTGTTATTGCCGTTGCGGGAATGGAAGGCGCTCTTGCAAGCGTTGTCGGTGGCCTTGTCGATTGCCCGGTTATTGCCGTACCGACAAGCGTCGGCTACGGCGCTTCGTTTGGCGGCGTCTCTGCGCTGCTTTCTATGCTCAATTCCTGTGCCAGCGGTGTTTGCGCTGTCAATATTGACAACGGCTTCGGCGCAGGATTCCTCGCAAACCGCATTAATCATATGAAGGAGAAAACAGATGAAAACCCTATACCTTGATTGTAGCATGGGCGCAGCCGGCGATATGCTCGCCGCGGCTCTTATCGAATTACTGCCCCCTATACAGGCGGAGCAGTTTATTGCACAGTTTCACGCACTTCATATTCCAGACGTTGAAATGGTCCGTGAAAGCGCCGTAAAATGTGGCATTACGGGAACACATATTTCAATGCGCATCCACGGCAAAGAAGAAGATGCTTTTCTTAACGCTCAACAACACGACCATTCTCATGATCACGACCATTCTCATGATCACGACCACTCTCATGATCACGACCATCCTCATGATCACGACCATCCTCATGATCACGACCATCCTCATGGTCACGGACATGTTCACAGCAGTATGTCGGATATCCGACATATCTTAGAACACACTGCTCTTTGTGCAAAAATCAAGCAGGATGTCCTTTCAGTATATTCCCTGATTGCCGAAGCGGAAAGCCATGCACATGGTGTTCCGATAGAGCAAATCCATTTTCATGAAGTCGGATCAATGGACGCAATAGCCGATATTACCGCCGTTTGCATGCTGATCGATCTATTAAAACCCGAACAGATTATTGCTTCTCCCGTACATGTTGGCAGCGGGCAAGTACGATGTGCTCACGGCATACTGCCTGTTCCGGCTCCCGCAACAGCATATATCCTGCGCGGAATCCCGATATACGGCGGCGCTGTCTTAGGTGAATTGTGTACGCCTACCGGAGCGGCACTGCTCAAGCATTTTGTCTCGCATTTTGGTCCAATGCCGCAAATGAGTATAGAAAGCATCGGATATGGCATGGGCAAAAAGGATTTCCCTGCAGCCAACTGCATCCGCGCGTTACTTGGCCAGACAACGGACGCCGCGCACGAAAACACAGCCTATGAACTTTCCTGCAATGTCGACGATATGACTGCTGAAGCAATTGGCTTTGCCTGCGAGCGGCTTTTTGAATGCGGAGCCGTCGAAGTTTATACTGTCCCCATTGGAATGAAAAAATCGCGCCCCGGAACACTGCTTAAAGCGATTTGCTCTGCGGAGCGGCGCGAAGCGGTTGTGCAGGCATTTTTTGCACATACGACAACCATTGGCGTCCGCGAGATCAAGACAAAACGTTATGTACTTGACCGACGCATAACAGAGCAGCAAACGCCCTACGGGCCAGTGCATTCTAAAGTATCATCGGGCTATGGCGTGGAGCGTACGAAAATAGAATATGAAGACTTACGGCGTATCGCCCTCGAACAAGGGATAAGTCTTTTTAAAGCTGCTCGCTTAATTGAGCAATCCACGCAAAGCAAAGAAGAGTAAACCGCTTACGCGGCAGGAAAAGTACCTGCCGCGTTTTTCTATGTACCGCAGCGTGGAAAAATTTTTTGTCAGGCAAAGACGCAAAGTCCCAACAGAAAAATCATCCGCTTTTTTACTCCCTTTACGCACTGATTTACACAGAAATAACGCAAAAACACCTTCCTGCTCCAAGATACACTAAGCGGAAAGGTGTTTATTTAAAAGCTCTGTTATCGCCAAACTACCGCGATCAGTCAATATCACTGACGATTTTCTTCGGCGGTTCGTCAAGTTTCGCCGGATGCGCAAGCAGGCGGCGGATATTTTTAAGCGCCGCAGCAAAATAAAAGCCATCGCAAATGCGTTCATCTGTTACAAATGTATAATCCATATATTTACGTACTGCAGGTTCGCCACCCACGGACTCATATTTCGTATATTTCGCACCAAATGAACAAAAAATGGGGACATTGCCAAAATCATAGAGATGATGATAAATGGGCGGTATCCCAAGAGAACCCATCGAAGTAATAAAAAACGAACCATGAAACGGGCTCAATTTCGTCAAAATGCGGGGCAAGAGACCAAAATAGTCCAACGTTTTTAAAAGCCAAACGACAAACTTCAAAAAGATACCAGGAATCACATTGATTATCTGAGCAAGGCGGTCAAAGTTGCTGTCAAGTGGCGTATTTTTCACTTCCTCAATTTTTTGACTCATCCTGGCATACA
This sequence comes from uncultured Clostridia bacterium, assembly GCA_944347775.1. Lineage (GTDB taxonomy): Bacteria > Bacillota > Clostridia > Christensenellales > Christensenellaceae > QANA01. The sequence goes on from CALVMT010000024.1 coordinate 13,833, forward strand.
CCTGCTCCGGAGTATCCCACGGTGTAAATTCCACTTTAATCACCGTATCCGGCGCTTTGGCAGTCATTTCTTTTTTAACTGTCAGGTTGACTTCAATATGCCCGTCGCGCGTATAGATCTTCTGTCCGCTTACAAAGCGATTAATACCAGGCATTTGGGCCACGGTGCGCACGTAAGCTGCAATAAGCACATGCATAAGGCCAAAACCTTTCATCCCGCTTTTACGTTTTTCACGAATATATTTTTCAATTTCGGTAATCTCCACCGTATCTGCAATAAAATTTGATGAGCCGTTTCGGTGCACCATAATATAAGGCGAAACATAGGCCATCGGCGTCATTGTACGCACTAACCTGCCGTCGTTCCTATCTCCCCAGCGGCGCCGTCGCAAACCGCTCGTATCGATTTTCATTGCGACTGCCGTCAAGAATAAAGCGCATAGCATGCCTAACGCCGATAATTCCCCCGCACAGGTTTCCCATTTTTTAAATCCCTGCCAATGCAAAAACAAAAGCGTCGCCAGATAAGCCATAGGCAACGCATATAGCGGCAGAAGAAGGAGCTTCGTATGGATTCGGCCCTGCAAAGTCTGCGTATAAATCATAACCAGCAAAACACAATATAAACAACACATCCACGAAAACGCGCCCCTCATGCCAAGCCCTTGAACAAAAAAGCCAAATGCTCCAAGGGTAAGCGGCGTAATCGTCTTGTAGAGTGCTTCCTTTCCGCAAAAAATCAACAAAAGTGCAAATAACAGCGCGCCAAAAGCAGGCAATACCGCCTGGAATGCCCATACCCATCCGCCAACATCATCTTTTAGCACAAAATAGACCAAACGCAAAGCGCCGGATATGCTCATCAACAATGCGGCAATCCAAATAAGCGGATTAGCCCTGTTGACCCAATAAGAGGATAGTTCCTTTTTCATCATGTATTTAGCATACCATGTTTTTGCGCGCAATTCAATCCTTGATTATCTCAGCTGATCACCTCTTCTTGACAATAGTACGAATTCGTATTATAATATATACTATAGTACGAATTCGTACTAAATATGCCGTTTTTTGGGAGGGGTTTGCCATGGATCATGCCCGCGCGCAGATTCGCGCCATTTCCCTTGCCATCAATATCATCGATGGCGACTATACCCGTGCCGCAAAAAAGATCGGCCTGCGGGAAAATGAACTTTCGCTTTTGTATGCGCTTGACGATGGCTTACCGCATTCACAAGCAGAGGTAAGCAAGCATTGGCTTATTCCCAAGACAACGCTCAATTCTATTGTGCGTTCCTGTATTAAGAAAGGCTACATTACTTTGCTTTCCAAAGAACCTCACGGCAAGCAAAAGCAAATTTGCCTGACCAAAGCCGGGCAGGATTACGCAAGGCGTGCGCTGGATATTATCTATACTATTGAAAATGCTGCTTATGAGCAAACGCTTAAGCGCTTTTCCGCAGAGTTTGGCGACGCATTATCCTATTTTGCGCAACAGCTTCATGCCCAAACCGAGCGCCTTATACAAGAGTCCGGAAAAACCCCTCCTCTCCACGGTAAATCTAATTAAAAGGAGTTGTTACCCTTGTTACGCGATTTGCGCAGATTCTTGCGCGATCTCATGTCGTCCGTTCGTTTTTCGCACTGTTTGTTATCTTTTCTTTCAAGCGCGTTTATCGCGTTTGGTTTTTATCATGTCCACGCCGTCTCAAAAGTAACGGAAGGTGGTATCCTCGGCCTGACGTTATTGCTCGAGCATTGGTTTGGCATATCCCCTGCCGTTTCCGGCTTAATCATGAATTTATTTTGTTATGCCCTTGGCTTTAAGCTGATTGGGCGGAAATTTCTTTTCTTTTCGTTGATCTCTTCTGCGAGTTTTGCTCTTTTTTATCGGATTAATGAGCTGTTTTTTTCTCCCTTCTGGCCGCAGCTTGCGGATATGCCGCTTTTTTCGGCGTTGCTTGGCGCGATTTTTGTTGGCGTCGGCGCAGGCATCTGCGTGCGTATCGGTGGCGCACCGAGTGGAGACGATGCTCTGGCCATGAGCCTTTCACACCTCACCCACTTGCCTATCCAATGGGTATATTTTATTTGTGACCTCATTGTGCTTGGCCTTTCGGCAACATATCTGCCGCTTGATCGCCTGGTTTACTCATTGCTTACCGTACTTTTATCCGGACAAATCATTGGGTTGATCCAACGTGTTTCCTTTTTTATGCATAAAAAGACTTCACAGAAGAAAAAAAATCCGCAGGAAGCAAAATTTCTTACGGATAGCCTTTAGAAATAAAGATTAATCGCCAAAAAACTTAATCGGGGCAGTTCATGCCCCGATTTTTTATTCATGCCGCTTCGCGCAAAAATCACTTGAAGTCACTTTAAATACAGCAACACACTTTGTCATTTCTTCGCTGAAGGAAAAACTACGCCCGGTCTGATGCTGCATAATCGTATTGAGCGCCTGAGCCTTTTTTTCGTGATCTAAAATAAATTCGACCATACCGTTGCCAATTATGCTTAAAAACCGACAGGAATACGTGCAGGGATTGTGCTCGTCTTTGGCATAAACCGCGGCGTCGCAATCCATTTCAAAACAAACCCGCGGTGTTTTTTTTAGGGCATCTATTTTCCTGCCTTCTGCGGCGCTATGAAAATACAACTGGAGCATCCCCTGCTCATAAGTATACCCGAAATTCATTGGTACAAGATAAAGCCCCTGTTCATCCATCATGGCAAGTCGACAGATTTTACACTGTTTAGCGACGTTTAATATATCAGAAATCTCAGTCAGCTGTCTGTCTTTTCTGCGCATATCTTTTAACCTTCCCTTCCTTTTTCCTCGCCCACGATCAGGATATCGCGGGAATAGCGGTTGAGCGTTTCGCATCCATCTGCCGTGACCAGCACTAAATCTTCAATGCGCACGCCAAATCTTCCCGAAAGGTATATCCCGGGTTCAATGCTAAAGACCATTCCCTCTCGCACAATATCGCCATTTGCAGCACAAACTGAAGGTTCTTCATGCACGCTCAGCCCAATGCTGTGCCCAAGTCGATGGGTAAAATTATCGCCGTAGCCGCAGGAGGCAATATATTCCCTTGCCGCCGCATCGATATCGCAAAACCGTACACCCGGCTTTACGGCCTTCCGACCAAGGCGATTGGCCTCGCGGACAATCTCATAGATTTTTTTCTGCTCATCGGTTATACCGCCAAAAAAGAAAGTGCGCGTCATATCTGCATTATAGCCGCCGGTAGCCTGCCCCGCATCGATCAGGACAACGTCGCCTTTCTTAAGCGGCGTATCGCCGTTAACATGGTGCGGTTCAGCCGCACCCGGCCCAAACGCCACAAGCGGAGCCCATGCCTCCCCTACTTTTTTATATTCGCTAAGCAGCATATCCGCAAGTTCAAGCTCGCTCATCCCCTCGCGCAACATACTCGGAACCTTAGCAATCACCTCATCGTTAAGGCGAGAAGCAAGGCGCATCGCCTCCTGTTCAGCATCATCTTTTATCATGCGGGCCTGCTCAACGGCAAATGAACCGATTTTCGGCATAATATCCTTTCTTTGCTCCAACAATTCAATCAAAAACTGCGCATACAAAAACCGATCTATGCCAACCGGTCCGGCAGGAAGAAACGCCGCAAGACCTGCCGTCGCGATATCCGTATCATCATGATAGACAACGCGGAACCCCTCTCCCGGGCAGATCGGAAAAAGCCGGTTGACAAACAACACCGCTTCCCCCTCTGCCGGAACAGCAAGCGCAATCAGCCGTTCACCCACATGCGCCACATGGCGGTTAATAAGATACCCTATAGAGACAGGATCCGAAACGATGGTTACTCTCAGATTTGCCCGTCGAAGAGCTTCACGAACTTTTTTCATCCGTGCACAGTATATATCCATGACTTTTCCTCCGTTTTTTTCTCCACTATAACACACTTTTGCCTGTTTTGCCTACCCCGGCCAGCAAAAAAAGCGGCGCTCGCAAAAACCGAGCTGCCGCTTTTGGACTCTCTCAACCGACATAGGTATAGCCGGCTTCTTCAATTGCTTTTTTGATGATTTCGTCTGAAATTTCCTCCTGCGAGGTTACTACTGCTTTTTTCTCTTCCAGGCTCACCTCTACATGAGCTACGCCATTCAGCGCTTCCAGCGCTTTTTTGACGTGAGCAACGCAGTTTTGACACATCATCCCTTCTACTTTGATTACTTTAACCATATATTCTCCTCCTTGCTTATGCTGAACAGAACAACAATCCTGCTCCATCGCATTTCCACCATCTGTTTCCTGCTCTTTCCGAATGCAGGCGCAACTTATTTTTTCCTCATCTGCCTGTTTTACTTTGTTTTTACCACGTTCTTTTATGCGCAGGCGAAGCGCATTGGAAACAACAAACACCGAACTAAAGCTCATTGCCGCTGAACCAAGCATCGGTGAAAGCTTAATCCCAAAAGCAGGATAAAGCGCACCTGCCGCAATGGGAATACCGATTATATTATAGAAAAACGCCCAAAACAGATTCTGCCTGATGATCCGCATCGTTTTTCTTCCCAGTGCAATAGCCGAAACAGCATCGCGGATATCGTTTTTAATTAATACAACCTGCGCACTGTCGATTGCGATATCCGTCCCCGCACCTACTGCAAGCCCAACATCCGCTTCCGTAAGCGCCGGCGCATCATTGATCCCGTCACCGATCATTGCAACAACATGCCCTTCCTGCCGCAGTTTTTCAATAACGGCATGTTTTTGCCCAGGCAAGACATCAGATATTACTTTTTCAATACCCAGTTGTCGCCTTACCGCTTCCGCTGTTCTCGCATTATCACCTGTCAGCATAATGGCGTGCACACCCATTTTTTTGAGTGCGGAAATTGCCTGCTTACTCGTTGGCTTAACTAAATCCGCCGCACTGATCAGCCCTGCCGCCTTCCCGTCAACTGCAAAATAAAGGGGGGTTTTCCCTTCACTTGCAAGCTGTTCCGCTATTTCACGCAAATCGCCGATCTCTACACCGTTCTCTTCAAGAAATGCCGCGTTGCCGCCAAGACAATGCTTTTTCTTCACATTTCCGCTGATTCCGCGCCCCGGAACAACACGGAAATCTTCGGCTTCTTCATAATCTGTACCCTGCGCCTTAGCATAACGCAAAACGGCATCGGCAAGTGGGTGTGCGGAAGGCTTTTCAAGAGCCGAAGCAATTTGTAACAGTTCTTCTTTTGACATATCCCCCGCTGCAATCACATCAGTTACTTCAGGTCTACCTTGCGTAAGCGTCCCCGTCTTATCCAGAACAACAGTGTCTACCTTTGCCAAATGCTCAATGGCTTCTGCCGACTTAATCAGAATACCCCGGCTTGCGCCTGCACCCGTTGCTGCCATAATCGCTACCGGCGTCGCCAGCCCAAGTGCGCATGGGCAGGAGATGACCAGCACCGCAATTGCACAGTTAAATGCAAATTCGAACCCGCTTCCAAATATAAGCCATAAAAAAAGCGTCAAAACGGATATTCCCATCACCACCGGGACAAATATCCCCGCGATGCGGTCGGCCAGACGGGAAATTGGCGCCTTTGACGCTGCCGCCTGTTCGACAAGCGCGATGATACCGGAAATTGCCGTATCCTCGCCTACTTTATCCGCTCGCATTTTAAAATAACCTGCCTGATTAATACATGCCGCGGCAACACTGTCGCCCTTTATCTTCTCTTCGGGGACAGATTCTCCCGTCAATGCGGATGCATCAACCGCGCCGTGGCCTTCGATAATTGTCCCGTCGGCAGGAATACTTTCCCCCGCACGTACAACAAGGATATCTCCGACCGCAATCTGTTCGGCTGGTATTTCAATTTCCTGCCCGTCGCGCAATAAGTGAGCCGTTTTGGGGGCCAGGTTCATCAGTTTACTGATCGCCTCGGTAGTTTTTCCGCGCGAACGCGCTTCAAGATACTTACCGAGCGAAATCAGAGTAAGGATCATGCCGGATGCTTCAAAATATAGATCATGCATATAAGTCTGTACAACCGCCGTCTGCCCATGCCCCAAAGCCCAGGCCATACGAAAAATAGCAAAAACACCATACACAAAGGCTGAACCCGACCCAACAGCAATAAGCGTATCCATATTGGGAGCGCCATGAAAAAGTTTGTTAAACCCGCTCGAAAAATACTGCCGATTTAAATACAAAATAGGCAGCAGCAACAAAAACTGCGTAAAGGCAAAGACAACACTGTTTTCCACGCCGCCAAACAACTTATGCATAAACGATGGCGCGCCCAACATATGATACATCGCCACATACATTAAAATCACAAGCAACACGCAGGAAATCACAAGGCGTTTTTTTGCTTTCTCGCTTGCCTCATTTGCCAGATCTTCGGCATTTTTCTGATGCTTATCCGTCGCATTTTTGCTCTGTGCACCGTATCCTGCTTTTCTTACCGCCGCGACAATCTGGTCTGCAGAGACTTTACTTTCATCGAATTCCACGTCCATCGAATTGGTCAGCAGACTGACGTTTGCCTGTACCACACCGTCAAGCTTCTGCGTCGCTTTTTGTACATGTGCGACGCATGCCGCGCATGTCATCCCCGTAATATCAAAACTTTGCTTTTTCATCATGCCAAACTCCTTAAATCTTCATTTACACCTTGAAAAAAATCTCTTTTTTTCTGGAGCCGGCCGCTCATGAACGAAATCCACGCGATAACCCAGTTTCTCGATAGTCTGTTTTATCTCTTGCTCCGGAATCTGCCTCTCGCTTAAAATCACCGTCTGACCTTTTTGATGAGAAGAAGAGACTTTCTTTACCGCAAATGCGTTTCGTATCACATCATTTACATGACTCTCGCACATGCTGCACATCATTCCCTCTACCTCAACCGTAATTTCATACATTGCCATTTTACTCCTTCTTGCCATGCTGACGAATTGTATTTCACACTACCCATACCGCACAGATGATGGATAGTCTGTACGTTTTGGCGCAATTCGATTCAATCCCTTATTTCATAATCTTATCCAAAAGCGCCATCAATTCGGTCATTTTTTCATGGCTATCTCCCGCCTGCACCGCATGCTCTACACATTTTTCCATATGCGCTTTTAAAATTTCCTTATTCGCCCGTGTAAGCACCGCCTGCGCCGCCAGAATTTGATTGGAAATATCAACACAGTAGCGGTCCTGCTCAATCATGCGTAAAATACCGTCGAGCTGTCCGCGCGCCGTTTTTACCAATTTTTCTACTTTCTTTTTATCTGCTTGCATATACTCTCCATAATACCCCCAGGGGGTGTGGGTGTATATATAATATAATGCAGTAATTGATTTCTGTCAAGCGAATTTCAGGGTAAAAACATACAAAGTGCCTCAACCTAAAATGACAATACCATGTTCTGTTTCCTCACGATGCGTGCGATCCGAAGCATCCGGCGCCGCCTCAAGACCATATAAACCGCGCACCACAAAGGTCATTTCTTTAAGTACCGAAGCCATCTCCTTAATCGCCTTGATATCCGCTTTATGTAAAACGGCTTCCTGGGGGCTCTCTGCGGATTTTGCACTGTATACATACCGATAAAACTGCTGTTCATCCTGCAAAACGGTTTGTAGCATTTCCGTAAAGCGTACAGCTGCCTGTTGTAGTCCCTCTAATTTTTGTTTATCGCCTTTTTTCATGATATATTCCTCTGATTTTGGAGCATAAGCTTACCCTTCATATTTAAGTTCCGCCGAGCTAGCCAAAGGGCAGCGGCGAAAATGATAATGCGCACAAATTTCTTCCTGCCAGAGCTCTTTATCCGAAGGGCAGCGGAAACGAATTGTTGTCATACTGCCTTCCATACAACCCTCGCAGGTAAGCGAAAGGACGTTTTCCCGGATATAAAAAGGGCAAACGGTGTTTGCGCCACCTTTATAATTGCTCATCCTATCGCCTCCTTTACATATTTTGCCGCAGGATCCCCGATCAGCCGTAAAATCTGTTCATCGGTATATTTTCTCTCTGCTGTATCGGTATGGCAGCTCTCGCTGCCTGCATAAGCGGTTTCCTCCCATCGGCCGTCGGCTAACCAGTTTGCCGCTTTCGGGATATATCTTCCCCCTTCCTTTTTCCAGTTTTCACCCTGTTTTTGCCGTTTAAGCGCAGATAACAGTGTATCCAAAAATAAATATCCCCTTGCCTGTAAAAACGCTTCTCTAGCGCCGTTTTTATCTGCCTTTTTAGGATATTCTTTCCAAAACAGGGAAAACATCTCTTCTCTCTGTTGCGTTGCGACAGTTTCGGCTTCTCGCGTCGGATTGAGATTCGGATTGAGATTCATCTTCATATTCGGATTCATCTTCGGATTTGGATTGGATTCGGATTGGATTGGATTCAGGCCGCAATCTGCAACAGTTGACGACAATTGCGGGCAATTATTTTGATCCCGATTTTGCTCCTCCTGTTTATCATAGGCATGGCTTACCGCTTTCTTTGCCTCCTCCGGATCGGGCGGCGCGGGATATTTACTTCTCTGGTTGCGAATGCGTTGATGCTTCCCCCAACCCTGCATCTGAATATACGGTTTTCCCTCCGCCTCGTAACATAAAATAAGCCCTTCCTGCGCCAGATGCTCTACTGCCGACTTGACGGCATTTTCACTGACGCTTCTGCGCGTAACAAACAAGCGCGAACATAAGACAGCAATCCGCCCATCCATACGGCCAAAATCATCGCAGTTTACAATCATCCGGACAAACACCGTTTCTTCAAACGGGCTTAACCGGTCAAGCGTTTCGCTGGAACACCAGCTTTCCCGTATCAGACGATCAGGCATGTTTTTGTTCCTCCAAGTTCAAAAGTTTGTTTTGCCTCGAATTAAACACGCGGTTACTAACAGCGTCGTTTCTTTTTTTATGTGTTTTACCATAAGCTGCTGCCATTGAAATTTTCTCCTGACCTTTCTCTTTTTTTTCTATTGTAGCAAAGCGATGTTGCGCAAAACAATAAACTTTACTATGTTCTTTTGCCTGAAAAAACGTACATCAACGTATTTTTTGCAAAATGCACATAAAGGCGGTATAATAAGGTATATTTTTTTGGCATATCTGCAAAAAGCAGACTGTTGCCGCTGTAATTTATCATTAATCATCAGACCAAAGGAGTTTTTTATGTCGAGCAGACGTCCTTTATTCCGTATGTTATTGCGATTTTGTGCGTTTTTCATTGCATTTGCTTTTTGCCTTACCGCCTGCGGCACGATCGGCGGGCAATCGGAGCTGCCCTCTTCCGTCGTTGGCGAAAATGTCCACAGTCGGCCTTACTATACCTCTATTGAGGGAAGCGGAAAAGACCGTTGGCTGATCATGATTTATCTCAATGCGGAGCAGGCAGAAGAGTTTGGCTTGGCTTCGCAGGCAATCTATGAACTTGTCAGTGCATCGCTTGGTGGAGAACTTAGTGTTGTCGTTCAGACGTACGGCACCGAAGAATGGCAAGGGGAATTTATGTCGCAGCTTGCTGATCGTATTCTCATCACTGCAGATGGTGTAAAGACCTCTTCCTCTTTAAGCGAAGGCGAAGCGGGCAGTGCGGAAATGTTAGCTGATTTTACGCAGGACTGTCTTTTGGAATTTCCCAATGCCAACCGCAAAGCGCTCTTTTTCTGGGGAGAAAATCAGCTTTCCGGGCGCGACATTGCTCGTGCGCTAGATGGTGCCGAACTGGATTTCATTGCTTTTAATACTCAGCCCCAAACCTCGTTTGAAGATGCATTTTTTCTGCGCAACACTGCCGATTACCTTATTGCTTCTGCCGGTACCTATGCCGTTAGTTGGAATTATTCCCGGCTTTTTTCCGATCTTTCCAAAAATACTTCTTTTCTCAGCAAGGATATCGCCCGCCTTCTCGCCGAAGGTGTATTGGGCGACGATATTTTTTCCTATACCGGTACAACCCCTTCCCTATACTGTGTCGATCTGACACAGATGGAACGAGTGTATACGCATCTTGATGCTCTGCTTGACGAGGCAACCGGGGCAATAGAAGCAGGAAATTTTTCTGGGATCGCCTTTGCGCGCGCCGCTTCCGCACAGGATGATACGCATGTCCTGGCGCTGGACTTCGCACTGAACCTCGGTTTTTCCAGTTCTGCCGGACTTATAGAGGCGTTAGACGAATGCATGGTCTATTCATCCGCAGAGGATATCTCTCTCAGCCTGTATTTGCCAATCAACGCCTCCGCTGATGAAAATTTTACAGACACCCTGGCTTACTATGCCGCGGGCGACCTTGACTATACTTCTTTTCTGCCCGCCTATCTGACCGCAGCAACCTGTGCCGATGGAACGGGGAGCGATGCTAAGTGGTTTAATTCTTCTCTGGCTGTACAGTATTTGCAAGACAGTTCGGACTTTTCTTTCCCCGAGCAAAATGTTGTCCTTACCTTGCGAGATGGCCAATTCCTCTTTTTGACCAATACCGTAGAGTCTGCCAAAATTGATTCATTGCGCCTGCTCACGTTGGCGGACACCGGCCAATATCATTTATTACTTGGCAACGATCCCATCTTTTTACAGGATGAAGACGGTAATTATATCGCAGCGGAAGGGCGCGACGAATGGCTATGCATCAACGATCAACCCGTCTGCAGTTACGGCTATACCGGCGCCGATAACAGTGAACATTATCTGGTACCCTGTCTGCTTGGGCAAACACCGGTCACTCTCCTGCTTTCGGGCGGCGAAGTCACCACTGCCATTCTCTCCATGGGCGTCTTTTCGCGTACACAACAAATTACCACCGGCAGCATTTTGAGCTTTTCTTATCCCATGTATTCTTATGAAGGTGAATATCTTGGAGAAAGCAGTTACGGCTATAAAATTGCTGTAGCCGACGGTCTTCGCGTCTCTTACGAATCGGTAGACATCGGAGATCTTCTCATTTGTTGCTCACTCAAAGATATTTCCGGGCATACTTATCAAAGCCCTCTTGTTAACCTGCGCACAGCACTTATGGACTCATGAGAAAATTTGCTAAAAAAGGAGAATTTTTATGAATATTGACGAGAAATTGAAAGAACTCGGCCTTTCTCTTCCCTCTTCTCGCCCGACAGAGGAAGGATATCCGAAAATATCCAAATGTGAAAATAACCTGCTTTACTGCTCGGCATGCGGCAGCATAACCGATTCGCTTCGCATCACCGGAAAAGTCGGCTTGGATCTGACACTCGAACAGGCGCAGCAGGCTGCCCGTTTATGCCTCTTAAACCTCCTTAGCAATTTAAAGGAAAGCCTTGGGGACCTCAACCGCATTAAACGCATTATAAAAATGCAGCTGTTTATTAACTGTTCCCCGCAGTTTGCTTACCATACTTCTGTTGCTGGCGCAGCTTTAGATTTGTTAAGCGCTTTATTCCCTTGGCAAAAGGCGGCCACGGCGTGTACTGCCATTGGCGTATATGCGTTAGCGGAGGGAGCGGCTTGCGAAATGGATTTGGTTGTTCAAATCGCATAATCTGCTTTTTACGTCCTTAGTTTCTTTTTATCCATCAAAAAGCAAAAACAGCGGCAAAAAAGTTTTGCCGCTGTTTTTTGTTTACATAAAATTAAATACAGTTTGTTATCTTGATAAACAATAAAACCACCTGCGCCGATTTAACACGTTTTTCCCCGTTCGCTCATTCCTTCGCGAATAGCTTCGCATGTTAAATCACAGCCCAGCTTTTTAAAGGTATTTTGATCAGCCTGCGAGAGAATAACGCTGGAGTGTACCTGACAGCCGCGCAATTTAGGCAGCTGGTGAAGTGCAAGCTCGGCGACGCGATTGCCTGCTGCCGTTGCCGAAAGCGCAATCAGCACCTCATCGGTATGCAAGCGTGGATTTTTGCTGCCCAAAAAATGCGTCTTCAACTCCTGAATAGGTTCAATGGCCGAAGGGGAGAGAATTTTTTCCTCATGCGGGATATTGGCAAGTTCCTTTAGCGCATTCATCAGTGCGGCCGCACTGGCGCCGAGAAGTTCAGTCGTCTTGCCGGTAATGACGCGCCCATCTCCAAGTTCTATGGCCACTGCGGGCTTACCCGTCGTTTCAGCGCGCTGCATTGCCGCGCCAACCGTTGCACGATCAGACGTCGTAAGCCCTTCCTGGCTCATCAGCATGAGAATTTTCTGCACTTCACCTGCATCGCGCAACCCTTCCGCAACGCCAACGACCGCCTGATAATACCGCCGGATAATCTCCTGACGCGAAGCCTGTCTGCAGACTTCATCGTCAAAAATACAGTTCCCCGCCATATTGACGCCCATATCCGTTGGCGAAGCATACGGGCTTTTCCCGTAAATTCGCACAAAAATTGCATTCAACACAGGAAATATTTCGACATCGCGGTTATAGTTGACCGCCGTTTGCCCATAAGCTTTCAGATGATACGGATCAATCATATTGATATCGTTAAGATCAGCAGTCGCCGCTTCATAGGCGAGATTAACCGGATGGTCAAGCGGCAGATTCCAGATCGGAAAAGTCTCATATTTTGCATATCCGGCGCGGACTCCCCGCTTTGACTCATGATATAGCTGAGACAGACATGTTGCCATTTTACCGCTGCCCGGCCCTGGCGCCGTCACCACAACCAGCTGGCGAGAGGTTTCGATATAGTCATTTTTCCCATATCCTTCTTCACTCACAATAAGAGAAATATTCGCCGGATATTCGGGAATGGAATAGTGATGATAGACGGAAATTCCCATTTTTTTTAGACGCGTCTCAAAAAGAAGCGCACTGTGCTGCGCCGTATAGCGCGTCAATACGACACTTCCTACATAAAGCCCGCGGCCGCGGAACGCCCTGATCAGCCGAATCACTTCGTTATCATAGCTGATGCCAAGATCGGCCCGTATCTTGTTGTGCTCGATATCATCGGCATTGACTGCAATCACAATTTCTGCTTCATCGGCAAGCTGTGCCAGCATTTGCAGTTTACTGTCTGCAGCAAATCCGGGTAGCACACGCGAAGCATGATAATCGTCAAACAACTTTCCTCCGAATTCTAGATATAATTTATGGTCAAACTGCGCAATCCTCTCCCGAATATGGGCGGATTGCATTGCCAGGTATTTTTCGTTATCAAATCCGATTTTCATTTTCTTTTCCTCTTTTTGCCTTTTTTTCAGTTTAACATTTCGCCGAAAAACGCGCAATTTCTTTATTGGCTGATCACAGCCCGCACTTCTGCTGCATAAAATATTACGGCGTGCTTTTTCTTTCTTCCAAAGGCTGGAAATTTTTTACCGGGCATGCTACGATAATATCATAACATCTCCAAACTGAAAGGAAGGTCTTTTTATTGATCTGCAATAATATTTTGGAAGCAATCGGGCACACGCCCATGATCAGATTAAACCATATGGCCGACCCTGACGGCGCACAGATTCTTGTCAAATACGAAGGGCTGGGAGTAGGCGGTTCGATCAAAACGCGCACCGCTTACAATATGCTGCTTGATGCAAAGCAGCGCGGCCTTATCGACGAGAAGACGATCATTGTTGAACCGACAAGCGGAAACCAGGGTATTGGCTTGGCGCTTGTGGGTGCAGTGTACGGCTACCGTACCATCATTATTATGCCTGATTCGGTCAGCCAAGAGCGCCGCATGCTTGTCCGCCACTACGGCGCTGAAGTTATTCTCATTCACGACGACGGCGATATTGGCAAATGCATCGATACTTGCCTGCAAACAGCGCTTGACATGCAGGCAAAAAACCCGCATGTATTTGTTCCTCAGCAATTTTCCAATCCCGCCAATCCAATGGTGCATCGTCACCATACCGGCCTTGAAATCCTGGAACAGGTTGCCGGCCCAATCGACGGTTTCTGCTCCGGAATCGGCACCGGCGGGACGCTCAGCGGCATCGGCGAAGTGCTCCGCGCACTAAACCCGCAAATCGAAATCTGGGCTGTCGAACCCGAACATGCTGCCATTCTCTCCGGCGGAAGCACCGGCACACATTTACAAATGGGTATCGGCGACGGCCTTATCCCCGATAATCTCAACCGTAATATTTATGACGACATCTACATTGTCTCGGACGAGGAAGCCATTCGCACTGCACGAGAACTTGCCCGCAAGGAAGGGCTGATGTGCGGCATCTCAAGCGGCACGAATGTCGCCGCCGCAATACATCTCGCCCGCAAACTAGGCCCGGGCAAAACCGTTGTGACCGTTCTTCCCGACACGGCGGAACGCTACTTCTCTACCGCTCTGTTTTTTGGAGAATGATCATTTCTCCGGCTAAAATTAAATATCACTGCCTGCGCTTGCAAGCGCAGGCTTTTATATGTCATCAGTTTTGTGCCGGTAAAGGATATCGAGCGCTTCGCCCGCCTGATAAATCGATCCAGCAAAAACAATCATCGCGCCAACTTTTTGCGCATAATCATGCGCCTTTTGATAGGCATCTGCCGTATTTTTACAAAGTTCCACCGGAATCTCTGCCGGAAAAAGCGCCGCCATCTGCTGCGCTGTCATACTGCGCTCGTAGTCCAGCTGAGAAGCATATACCCGCTCAAACTGATCTTTTGCCATAACGGAAAAATAGCTGACATCCTTATCTTTCATCGCCGCAGCAACAAGCACTTTGCGCCGAGACGCATAGCGTGTGCGCAAAGTATCGTGTAAAAACTGCAGCGAATCAATATTATGCGCACCGTCAACCAGAACATCTGCCCCAAAAAGATACTGCTGGCGCGCAGGCAATACGGTATGTTCAAGGCCTGCATAAATTGCTTCTCTTCCTGCAAAAATACCGTTTTTTCTCAACTCCTGCGCTGCACGCACCGCCACTGCCGCATTTACATACTGCATTCTACCCGGCTGTTTTAAACGCAATTTTTCAAGACCGGCGAAATCAAAACTGCCGTCTGTATGCACGATGATCTCCGTTTCCCGCACACATGACTGCCGTGCGTGCCGCAAATAACAGGTTGCATCAAAAATACGCTGCACCCGCTTATCCTGCGGCGCAGAAATAACACTGCCATGTGGGCGGATTGCCGCAGCCTTCTCCAGCGCAATCTTCTGAATGGTATCGCCGAGAATATCCATATGATCCATACCGATGCGCGTCAGGATAAGCTGACAAACTTTCAGCTTCGTTGCGGGGTCGTATCTGCCGCCGAGGCCCGTCTCCATCACAGCGATTTCCGCGCCCTGCTCTGAAAACCAGGCCATTGCCACTTCGTAAAATTTGCGGAAATAACCGGTTTGGGTTGTCTGCGTCCATAGCCGACGCAAATCCTCATCGCCGATAAGCTGCCCATTTATGCTAATCCGTTCGTTTTCCCTTTGAACATGCGGAGAGACAAACAACCCGCACCGGTATCCCGCTGCCGTCAATATATTTGCCAGATAAGTAGAAGTCGATCCTTTTCCCTTAGTTCCGGCGACCTGAATAAACTTCATGCCTGTTCTTTCCATTCCTCCATCGATGAAATGCGCTGTGCGGTTGCTTTTTGCATTTCTCTGTATTTTTCCAGTTTGGCGCGTTCCTCATCAATCACATTTTTTGGCGCCTTTTCCAAAAACCGTTCGTTTTCGAGTTTACCCTGCGCACGTTTTACTTCATTTTCCAGATTCTGCGCTTCTTTTTTGAGGCGTGCCAATTCCTTATCAAAATCGATGAGCTCGCCCAACGGCAGGTATACTTTGCCCGCCGCCGTAATGGCTGCGGCACATCCCGCCGGTTCTGCAAAGTCCGCCGGATAAAATTCGACCTCACTTGCAAAAGCCAGGCGACAGATATAACTTCCCGCCTTCTTGAGTATCTCTTCCTTATCCGTTGCAATCAGAACTCTTGCCTTTTTGGAAGGCGGGACGTTCATCTGTGCACGAAGATTTCTCACATTGCGGATAATCTCCATTGCCTGCTCCATCACCGCCGCTTCCGCCGGATATTCCTGCTTTTGCTCATAAACAGGCCAATCGGAAATCATAATGCTCTCTCCCGCATGCAGGAGTTCAACGTAAATTTCTTCGGTAATAAACGGCATAAACGGATGAAGCAGCTTTAATGCCTGTGTAAGCGTATAGCTAAGCATTAACCCGGCCGTTTCTTTCTGTTCCTGCGTTCCTTCATAAAGCCGCGCTTTGCACATCTCGATGTACCAGTCGCAGTATTCGCTCCAGATAAAATCATATATTTTTGCACAGGCCAGACCAAGCTCAAATTTCTCCATATTTTCGGTTACTTCCGAAATTACCTGGTTTAAGCGTGTTAAAATCCATTTATCCGCAATGTCGAGTTGAAGCTCATCAATGCCGCTATCGGCCTGCCGATCTGTCAAATTCATTGCAACAAAACGCGCTGCATTCCATATTTTATTTGCAAAATTACTAGCCGCACGCACTTTGGAATCGTAAAAACGCATGTCGTTACCCGGGCTGGTTCCCGACGCCAGAGAAAAGCGCAATGCGTCAGCCCCGTACTCTTCAATCACTTTAAGCGGATCAATTCCGTTGCCGAGCGATTTGCTCATCTTCCTCCCCTGCTCATCGCGCACAATACCATGGATATTCACATAGGAAAATGGTACTTTTCCCATGACTTCAATACCAAAAACAATCATCCTGGCCACCCAGAAAAAGATGATATCATAAGCTGTTACTAACACGCTTGTGGGGTAAAAATAATCCAGCTCCGGTGTCTTTTCCGGCCATCCCATCGTGGAAAAAGGCCATAGCCCGGAGGAAAACCAGGTATCCAGCACATCTTCGTCCTGACGCATCGGCGCACCGCATTTAGGGCATGTACCAGGATTTTCTTCCGCAACAACCATTTCCCCACAGGCGTCGCAATAATAAGCAGGTATCCTGTGCCCCCACCATAATTGCCGCGATATACACCAGTCACGGATGTTTTCCATCCAGTTAAAATAAATTTTTGCATAGCGTTCCGGGACAAACTTGATCTTACCCTCTTTCACTGCGGCAATGGCCGGCTCAGCCAACGGCTTCATCGAAACAAACCACTGAGCGGAAATCATCGGCTCTATTGTCGTAGAGCAACGGTAGCATTTGCCAACATGATGGCTATATTCCTCAATACTCACGAGATTGCCGAGTCGGGAAAGTTCCTCGACAATTGCTTCACGCGCCGCATAGCGGTCCATACCGCAGTATTTCCCGCCGTTCTCGTTTATTCTGCCTTCATCATCCAGCACACGGATAATCTCCAAATTATGCCTGCCCGCCACTTCAAAGTCATTCGGATCGTGCGCAGGCGTCATCTTCACCGCGCCCGTACCAAATGCCGGATCAACATACTCATCCGCCACAACGGGAATAGCACGGTTCATGATTGGCAAAATAACCTCTTTGCCCACGATATCCCGATAGCGCTCATCTGCAGGGTTCACCGCCACACCCGTATCGCCAAGCATGGTCTCCGGGCGGGTTGTTGCTACGGTGACACTGCCGCTACCATCGGCCAGATCGTATCGGATATTCCATAAATGCGAAGGTTGATCCTCATACTCTACTTCCACATCCGAAAGTGTTGTACGGCATTTAGGGCACCAGTTAATGATGCGGCTTCCCTTATAAATCAACCCTTTTTCATATAATTTGACAAACAATGTCTTGACTGCCTTATTACAACCCTCATCCATAGTAAAGCGTTCACGGGCCCAATCGCAGGAGGTACCGAGTTTTTTCAACTGTTCGACAATGCGCCCGCCATATTGCGCCTTCCATTTCCAGGCGCGCTCCATAAAGCCATCGCGGCCAATCTGCTCTTTGCTGAGGCCTTCCTGTTTTTTTATCTGCTCAACAATTTTTACTTCGGTCGCAATTGAAGCATGGTCGGTTCCCGGCATCCAGAGTGTCTCATATCCCTGCATGCGCTTAAAGCGGATAATCGCATCCTGAATGGTATTATCCAGCCCATGCCCCATATGCAGTTGCCCGGTAATATTGGGCGGCGGCATAACAATACTGTACGGTTTTTTATCGGGGTTGGGCTTTGCATGGAAGTACCCCTTCTCCATCCATCTGCGATAAATTTTCTCTTCTACTTCTGCTGGAGAATAAGCTTTTTTTATCTCCTGCGAAGGCATTTGTTGTGTTTTGTTCATGACTGTTCTCCTTTTTGCGTGCGGCAAACCTGCATCGCAGCCATCCGCGTTGTTTGTTTTTTGTGTTTTTATCCTGTCAATAAAAAAGGCTTCCGCCCAAAAGGGCGAAAGTCTCGCGTTACCACCTTTAATTTCCCTGTGCATCACTGCCCCGGGGCTTGACTCCTTATCAACAGACAAGGCCGCGCAATAACGGCCGCTACCGTTGCGCACTTTACGCACGCACAACTCCAAAGCGACTTCGCCGGCTGCCTTGCCGCCGCCCTTTCACCAAATGGGCAGCTCTCTTTTGCCGCAGTAACGGCTACTCCTCTTTTTCAACGTCTTTCATTTTTCATCATGTTGGGAAAGCTACACCTTCCCTTTTTAATCTTAACAGATCCTCGCAGTTTTGTAAAGCCCTACTCTTGCTTTTGCGGAAAAAGCTTATCCCAGCTGCGCCATGCATACTGCACCATACTGGCAACACTACCTGCAAGCGCAATATAGATAAAATAGCGGTAAAACGGATCAAGGTATTCATGTAAAAAACAAGTACCAATTGCCGTATTGAATACAAACGCGGCAATTTTTCCAAACAAATTGGAAGGCAGAACAACGCGATTATTTTTCGCCGTCAGAATCCCTCCGATCAGCATAAGCAATTCCTTTAAAAAAATCACTACCGTCACCACCAGCGGCAGAACACCCTTAATCGTAAAAGCAATGACGACAAATACCGCCATCACCTTATCTGCCATTGGGTCAAGTACCGTCCCAAGCCGGGTAATCAGCTTGTAATGCCTGGCAATATAGCCATCAAGCAAATCGGTCAGGCAAGCTGATAAAAAAACAATCAGCGCCGCGATCATACATTCTTTAAAAATCAGCCAGACAACAACAGGCACAAGCAACAGGCGAATCAAAGCGAGGATGTTGGGCAAGTTAATAATTTTTTCTTTTCTCACCAAACGATACCTCCGCAACCTCATTTTTGCATATACATATACGCATATTATACTGCCTGTTTTTTTGTATTTCAAGTGATTTCTTTTGTGTTTGACATTGGTTATCCGGTATTTTTATTGTATAATAAAAATATTAACTTTGAAGGAGGCCATATACATGGATGGCTATATTCTCGGAATTGATATCGGCGGCACAAAAATTGCCCTTGGCATAATGGACGCATCTCTGCACCTTGTTGACCGCCGCGAATTTCCCTTTGACCCCGCTCTGCCTGCCGGAGAAATCTTTACCATGTTGCGCGAGCAGATTGATTCCTGCCTTAAAACATGTTCGCTCTGCCCTGCGCAAATCACCCGCATCGGCATCGGCGTTCCCGGCATAATCAATAAAGACGGCCGCTCGCTCAAATTTGCGGCCAATGCGCAATTACTCAACAATTTCCCGCTTTACGGCGCATTGCAAACGCTCTTCCCAAAAGCACTTATTATCATGGAAAATGACGCTAATGCCGCCGCTGTTGCCGAAAGTACACTGGGCGCCGGCCGCGGATTTGCCCATATGCTTTACTGCACAATTTCTACCGGTGTTGGCTGCGGAATTATTCTAAACGGCAAATTGTTTCGCGGCAGCCACATGGCCGCCGGAGAAATCGGCCATATGATTGTCTATCCAGGCGGCGAACCCTGCGGTTGCGGCGGGCGTGGCTGCGCAGAAGCCTATGCCGGTGGCGCCAATTATCCGCGTCAAATCCGCCGACGCATTGAAGCCGGCGAACCTACCGTGATGGCGGAACTTGCCAAGAAGCACGGCCGAATCGACGGACGTGTCTTAGGAGAAGCGCTCACATTAAACGATCCCATGGCCGAAGAGATCTTTGACGGCATCTGCGCTTGCCTTGGATTACTTTTTTACAACATCTATAAACTACTCAATATCGATTGTTATGTATTGGGAGGAGGCCTTACCAATTTGGGCGCACCACTATTTGAGCGCATTCATTCGCATTTTCAAGCACTGCGTACCGGTGTCGACACAATGGATGAAGTGCATTTCCTTCCCGCCTTTTTTTCTTCCGCAGAAATTGGCGTTTACGGCGCGGCGCTTGTTGCACATACTCTTTAACGCGCCTTATATCGTATACGGAAATGTAAAAAAACCTTGCCAGAAACATATTTCCCGCAAGGTTTTTTATTGTGTACTGTTTATCCTATCGCCAGCGCTTAACTGTTAAAATTGTTCATTGTTCGGCGAATCAGTACGCCTTTAAGTGCCCGCCAGTTAAACGGGATAAGCGGATAGATATAGCTTGTGCCGGAGACACTATGATTAAATGCAATAAGCAGCAACATAATCGCCTGCCCCGCAATAAAGCCCCAAAGATTGAATATTGCCGTAAGCGTTAAAATCATGAGCCGCATAAGTTTAAACGCATAGGATAATTCATAACTGGGTTGTGTGAAATTGCCAATAGCAACAAGGCCCATATACATGATCACCTCCGGGACAAACCAATGCGCCTGAACCGCAAAATCACCCAAAATTAATGCACCTATTACGCTAAACGAATTGGATAGCGAAGAAGGGGTATTTAGCGAAGCCAGACGCAGCGCATCAATAGCAATTTCAAAAACAATGAGCTGCACAAAAACCGGCACTTCGTTTGGCTCTTCAATGGCAATAAACCGAAGCCAATCGGGAATATAGGTGGGATTTTGCGTAAATAGGAACCAAATTGGCGTCAGATAAATCGTCAGTCCAAAGACAATCAGCCTCACCAACCGCAGATACCCGCCCACAAGCGGCGGAAAACAAAAATCATTGTTCTCTTGTAAGAAGTCGAATATACTGACAGGCAAAATCATGGCTGAGGCAGAATTATCAACAAAGACAATCACTCTGCCTTCGGCAATTGCCGCCGCTGCGTTATCAGGGCGCTCCGTATAGCGCACTTTGGGAAAAGGATTATACCAGCCCTTGGTCACCAGCGCTTCTGTCAGACTTTCCTGACCCATCGTCAGCGAATTTACATCCAGTGTTTTCAGGCGTGTGCGCAACTTATCCAGGAACTTTTTATCTGCCTTACCATCTAGATACGCAATCGCCACATCCGTCTTAGAACGCCTCCCCACACTAACCACCTCAATCGTAAAGCGTGTATCACGTATACGGCGCCGCAACATAGCCGTGTTGAAAATTAACGTTTCAACAAACCCGTCATGCGAGCCGCGCAACACGCGTTCGTCTTCCGGTTCATCTACACTACGCACCGGATATGTCCGTGCATCAACCACAAACGCTTCCCGATACGGTTCTACAAATAACAGTGCCGCGCCGGAAAGCAGGTTTCTGCTCATCTCTTCCGGTTGCCGGCAGATCTGTGTTTCGGTATAAGCCAAAAACTTTTCCGAAAATTGTTCGGGCGAAGTAATTTGCTGCATCTGTTCGGGTGTTGCGCTCATCCAGAACTGCATTAATTTTTGCATCAAATCATCTTTAATAAGGCCGTCAATGCTGTACAAACGTGCCCTATGGCCGCCAATATCCATCTTTTGACATAGGATATCAAAATTTTCCTTTACGCGGAGATATGCCTCCAGTTCATTTATCTCATCATACCAAGTTCTATTATTCATATTTTCATTTTTCCCGCATCACCGTAAAATATTCCTGTTTTTTACTTTTTTTCATTTTCATGCGACTATTCAAACCGGAATGCAAAAAACTGCCAAAAACACGCGCCCAAAAAATGCCGTCTGAGCGTTACTGAAAAATATTTTATTTTCCGCTGCTTACTTCCCTCTCTTTACACGCTTTTATGCCCTTGTTATAATAATAGCGAACAAAAATAGAGATATTTCCATCCCGGAAAAATGGGAGGTTTTGATATGATTACAACATTAGATAAACTTGGCCTTAACCAAAGCGGTGTAATCACCGAAGTCGGAGGTGAGGGTGCTCTGCGCCGCCATTTACTGGATATGGGGCTTACACCGGGCATTAAAGTCAGCGTCATTAAACTTGCACCACTCGGCGACCCGATCAGCCTTACCCTTCGTGGCTATGAACTTACACTGCGCAAAGATGATGCGCAGTCTATTCGGGTCGAGATATAAGGAGGTGGGTTTATGATTTTTGCATTGGCAGGCAATCAGAACTGCGGCAAAACAACCCTGTTTAACCAGCTTACCGGCAGCAACCAGCATGTCGGAAATTTTCCCGGCGTTACCGTCGAGCGCAAAGAGGGTATTATCCGCAATCATCCGGAGCTGAGTGTTGTCGACCTTCCGGGAATTTATTCTCTTTCTCCCTATACACCAGAAGAAATTGTCTCGCGCGATTTTTTGCTTCGGGAAAAACCCGATGGCATTATTAATATCGTCGATGCCACCAATATCGAGCGTAATTTGTATCTTACTCTGCAGCTGCTTGAATTAAATATCCCCATGGTGCTGGCACTCAATATGATGGATGAAGTGCGCGCCAACCGAGGTTCTATCGACATCCAAAAATTATCTCAAGGTCTTGGAATTACCTGTATTCCCATCTCGGCCGTTAAAAACGAGGGGACGGAAGACGTCGTCTCTGCCATCGAAAAGGCTGCCAAAGCTAAGCAGACGCCAAAACGCCTCGACTTCTGCACCGGCCCTGTTCACCAGGCTATTCATGCCCTCGCCCATCTGATCGAAGATCATGCTGCAGCCGCAGGGATGTCAGCCCGTTTTGCCGCCTCCAAGCTTGTTGAAGGCGATGAGCCGACACTGAAGGCATTAGAGATCAATGAAAACGAGCAGGACATCGTCGGCCATATTGTTCACGAAATGGAACAGGCCTGCGGAATGGACCGCGAAGCAGCGATGGCCGATATGCGCTATACTTTTATTGAAAACCTCTGCCATGACAGTGTTGTCAAACCGCAAATTTCAAAAGAGCAGCTTCTCTCCCGTAAGGCAGACGCCATACTTCTCGGCCGCTATACGGCATTCCCTATTTTTCTCGGCATGATGGCGCTTGTGTTTTACTTAACTTTTGGTCCGGTTGGCTCGTTTTTCTCGCAATTGATGGGCAATGCCATCGACGGTCTTGCCGGACTATGCGAAAATGCGTTGATCTACGGTGAAGTTAATCCGATTCTGCGCTCGCTTGTTATCGACGGAATTTTTGGTGGGGTCGGTACTGTCCTTTCTTTTTTACCTACCATTGTCATTTTGTTTTTCCTGCTTTCGGTTTTGGAAGATAGCGGCTATATGGCTCGCATTGCCTTTATCATGGATAAACCTCTTCGCCGGCTCGGGCTATCCGGGCGTAGCTTTGTGCCTATGCTGATGGGCTTTGGCTGCTCTGTCCCCGGCATTCTCTCTACGAGAACTCTGGCAAGCGAACGTGATCGGCGTATGACGGCCATCCTTGTCCCGTTTATGTCGTGCAATGCAAAGCTGCCGATTTATGCGGTATTCGTTTCCGCTTTTTTCCCCCGCTATAAAGCATTGGTGATGATCAGCCTGTATGCGCTCGGCATTCTACTTGCCGTCCTTTTTTCCTGGCTGTTTAATAAAACGCTCTTTCGAGGGAATCCGGTTCCTTTTGTTATGGAGCTGCCTGCCTACCGCTTGCCTTCCGGCAAAAGCGTTTGCATTCACATGTGGGAAAAAGCAAAGGAATTTATTGCTCGTGCATTCAGCCTGATTCTTGTCGCTTCTGTTATCGTTTGGCTCTTGCAGACGTTTAATTTCCGTTTTTATCCGGTTGAGGATGCATCAACAAGTATGCTTGCCTATATCGGCGAACTGCTCGTACCCATCTTTTCTCCGCTTGGTTTTGGCAATTGGCAAGCTGTTTCCGCGCTGCTACCCGGCCTTACGGCAAAAGAAACCGTAGTAAGTACGCTCACAATTTTGACTGGTTCAGCTAATGACGCTGCATTAAGCGCAAGCCTCGGCGCACTATTCAGCCCACTTTCTGCCGTTTCCTATCTGGTTTTTGCGCTGTTATATACACCATGTATTGCAGCAGTCTCCGCACTGCATCAGGAGCTTAAGAGTCACAAGGCAACATTGTTTACCATTTTTTTTCAGCTGGTTGTCGCCTGGCTTGTCTCTTTTCTTGTTTATCAAATCGGGTTGTTGCTCGGCCTTGGTTAATTGTGCGAGAACAGCCGACCCGGTTTACAATCGGTTTTAGAGGAGGAGAATATGCACTTTATTGATATCGTCATTGCCATCATTTTAGCGGTATTGCTGTTTTTTGCTCTTCGCCGAAGTAGAAAAGAATTAGAAAACGGTTGCGGAGGTTGCCACGGTGCGAATTGCGCCCACTGTCCTTTGGGCCGCACGCAAAATACACCATCCTGCCCACCTTCCAAAAACAAAAAGCCTTGATTTAAGTAAAAATCAAGGCTTTTCGCTTTCAATCAGATGATTTGCGCAAATTCTTTTTTTCGCATAGGGCTTGCATCGATAGCGCCGTTTGTCCCGGGAAATTTTTCCATATTCAATTGTCTTCTTTGGACAGATGCTGATGCAAGCCATACAATGCGTACAGTTCCCGCCCCAGACCGGCCGGCTTTCGCCATCCAAAGAAATGTTGTTTAGCGGACAACTTTTTACGCATGCTCCGCAGCCATTGCATTCTGCGCCTGCATAAAACTTCGCATCACTTATCCAAAAGCGGTAAAACAGCGGGTTAACAAACCTGCTTTCCATGCGACCAAGCATCGACGGCCGGCATGAAGGAAAGTTTTTTTCGTCTCGTATCTGCTTGGCCAGTATTTGCAAACGCGCATCGGCAGCGTCCATCAATTGCTTCTCACGCTGAACAGACGGGACATCAAACATTGCAATATAATTTTCCGGCATGACAACCTTTGCCGCTCCTTTAAAATTAAGCTCCTTTTCGCGGCATAGTTTTTCGCACCAATGGCCGGCATTACCCATGCTGTCACCACAGGTTCCAATGAAATATGCCGATGCATTGCCTTTAAATTCATTTGCGCGGATATATTTTTCCACAACGCGCGGCATACGCCAGGCATATATCGGAAAAACAAAAAGATATGGGGTTTGCGAAAGCCATTGTTCGTTGTTCTTTCCCATATGTTCATTTAAGCAGACGACTTCTTCCTCTAACAAATCCGCAAGTGTTTCCGCGGCATAACGGCTGTTTCCCGTTCCCGTAAAATAAAAAATCATAACTCGATCCCTTTTTTTCTCAGCATAACATATCTTTGATTAGAGTAAAACAGATTTTTCTCCCGTCAATTAAAAATTTACGGTTTATGCACGAATTTTTGTTTCACTGCATGCTTTAGTGTGGTATGTTAAAAGAAATTCAGTTTGATATGAAAGGAGCTTTTTTCATGAACAATATCTGGCACGATCTCGATCCCAAGCGCGTTACTCCCGATGATTTTATCTGTGTCATCGAAATTCGCAAAGGCAGCAAAAAGAAATACGAACTGGACAAAGAAACCGGCTATATCATTTTAGACCGCGTCTTATATACATCAACGCATTATCCTGCTAATTACGGCTTTATTCCAAAGACGCTCGGATCCGATCACGATCCGCTTGATGTGCTTGTGCTGTGCTCCGAACCCCTTGACCCCTTAACGCTTGTACGCTGCTATCCGATCGGCATTATTCCCATGGTCGACGGCGGACTCGAAGATGAAAAAATTATCGCCGTCCCGTTTTCCGATCCCACATACAATTCTTACCACAGCATCGGCGAATTGCCTGCGCATTTAATTGAAGAGATGCGTCACTTTTTTAAAGTCTACGGTGCACTGCAAAATAAAGAAGTAAAAGTGAATAAAGCAACAGATCCACAGGCCGCAAAACAAATTATTGCCGAAGCAATTGCACGATATGACCAGAAATTTGGCAGCGTTAATAATCCAAAATAACACAAAAATGAAAAAAGGCAGTCACACATGTCTGCTTTTTTTATTTTTTGAAGCCACAATAAAAATCGAAATATTTTTTTGCCGCCATCCAAGAAAGCAACTCCCAATGCGTAAAAAAAGCGCCCTGCGAATTTCCTCCGCAAAGCGCCGATAAGTCAGTTTAGTTGTTATATTTTTTCTTCCCGTAAACCGCCATACTGCCTAAAGCAATCCCTGCTGCCAACATGAAGAAAATCCAAAGCGCAACATTGCTCTTGTCACCTGTCTGCGGGACATTGTCGTCTTTATCACTGTTGTCTGTATCGGGAATAGTCTCGCCATCTTGCCCGCTCTGGCCAGAATCCTCCGGCGCATCACTGGCCTGTGTTTCACCGCATACACTGCACTTGCCATCCTGGTATTGATGGGCAAGTTTGGGAATCACTTCTCCTTTTTCCAAAATCTCGCCGCAACCCGCGCAGACAATATCTCCGCTGTAACCCTGCTGCGTGCAGGTTGCCTCTTTCACATTCTGCCGTTGCTGCGCAGCTTCATGCACATGGGGCAGATAAGTTCCGTCTTCTTTCTGATCAAACTTAATCTCATCGGAGTTGCTCGTTATTGTGGGCGGCGGGACGCTGCCATCTGCGTTGGTATCCTGTGCATAGATCAAAGGCAGATCACTTCCGCTCTTATCTTCAAAGTTTAACAATGATCCCTGTTCAAAAGTAAGTGAAGCTTCACCGTTCTTATTGTCGACATAAATTCCATATTGAGTATTTTCACCGCTGATCACCGTAAAATCGCCCAAAATGCGCATTGTTGAACCGTCTATACTCAAAGGAGCTCCTTCAATGCCCGCTGCTTCGTGATCGAGCGTAATATCTTCAAGAATAATTCCGATAGATGCATGGGCATTCAATGTATTTTTGTTATTCTCGGTTGCTTTTAATTTTCCGTTGACAATTCTTATCCTGCTGGAATTCAATACCTGAACCAGGTTTTTTTCATTCTCATCACTGCCGGAAAACAACTCAGATGCCGTAATGGTTTTTCCGCCAAGATCCAGCGTAATATCCTGCTTAGCACTGACTTTCAGCATTTTTTCCAGCTCAATATGGTTGAGAAGTTTAATTGTCTGCTTTGCCTCTACCGCATACAGCGCTTCTTCAATACTGGTAAACAAAAGCCCTGTCGTCGTATTCTGCACAACAGCAGAGGAAGAGGTTGTTGTCGCCACCCATTTGCCCGTACTCATATCCGGCGTCATCGTTATGCCGTTACTCGACAGGTCATATAGCTCGTCTGGTCCGCCATTTGCCGATGCGGGGCGCTCGGAATAAATATTCGTACTGCTGCCAAAACGATTGCCCGCACCAACGTTCAATCGGGAAGCAACTTCATATGCCGCACTTTGTTTATACATCATGCCAATATCTGCCCAAGCCGCATTTTCAATCGTGCTATTTGCTATGCTGACCTTTGGCGCGCTTGCCATACTGATCCCGCATTTTCCCGCGCCTGTTATATTAAGGCCCTGTATATCCATCTCGGTTACGCCATGAATATTAAGCGCATGCCCGTTTGTGCTCGAAAGCGTAACGTTGCTTATTTTTCCGTTTGTCACCATCGGAAGCTCTGTTTCCGTCCCAATTTTTGAAAATTTAAGCGCGCTGACATTACCGCTGGCTGCCGTGCTCAAAATCGTAAGATTTTTAATGGTTACTCCATCTGCTGCAACCAGAACGCCCGCCTGAGCGGAAACGCTGTAGCTGCCTGCATTGATTACGGTTGCCGCCCCTGCACCTTGAATTGTCAGGCCGTTTGTCGTGATTCTGAACTGTTCATTTGCCGTAGCATTTACCACGCCTTCGCTTATGGAAATTGTATCGTTCGGCTGCGCCTGCGCAAGAGCATCCTGCAATGTCGAAAATGTCCGTTCACCAATGGAAATGACTGCTTCTTCGCCTTCACCCGCCTGTGCAGCAAAAGGCAAAGCTATCGCCATAATCATAACTGCAATAAAAATCAAAAACCATGTCTTTTTCTGCAAAAAAATATCCTCCTTCATTTCTCTGAAAAACAGCCAAGACAATTGAAATGTTCGGCAACTTTTCATACGTATCTTATCATGTATCACAATAAGAAAACAATAATTTTTTGTCAAATGGAAATAATTTTCAGAAATGGAATTCTTTGTTTATAAAAAAAAATTGTATTTGCAAGCATATCTATCTTAATTTGACAAACGCTTTTTGCCGCATTAGAATAGAATTAAGTTTGTTTTAACCACAGTTTAAAAATCTGTAATCGGAGGATCATCATGCTTTTTATCGGGGATATTGCCAAACAGACAGGATTATCCGTTTCGACATTGCGATATTATGAAAAAATGGGGCTGTTATCACCTGTTTGCCGTACGAAAGGAAACGTCCGCCAATACGATGATAAAGCATTGGAACGGCTCAATATGCTGGAGTGTCTGAAAAATACCGGCATGCTACTAAAAGATATCCGCCGCTTTTTTGCCTGGTGCGACGAGGGAGATTCAACGCTTTGTAAGCGCTATCAAATGCTTTTGGAGCGTAAAGCCCAAACGCAGCGACAAATTAGTCTCCTGCAAAAAGAACTTGCCAACATTGATTTTAAATGCGAATACTACCGCTTGGCCATGCAGTATGGTTCTGTCGATGCACCGCAGGTACGTAAACTGCAAAAAAAACGAGCGTGCGATGAGCAGTGTGCAGCGCAATGACAACGATGAAAAAATAAGGCGCATTTTACCTATGCGCCTTATTTTTTTCTGTTTTACAAGCTTTGGCAAATTTTGTTTTAATTTTTGCTACCTTCCAACCCAAAGCGCCTACATGCAATTTCATAGAGCAGATCTGCCGTCCCCTGCAGTCCAAAGAGGCTGCTGTCGATCATCAGATGCTTGCCATGCCGGTCACCCCGGTTGCTGCCGGTTACATATTTATAATAATCATGCCGCTGACGGTCGATGCGTTTAACCGAACGCTCCGCCTGTTTTGCAGAAAAACCGTACAAATCCATAATTCGTTTAAGGCGGACTTCATAAGGTGCATAAATAAAAATATGTAGACCGCTTTCTTGGTCGCGTAACACATAGTCGGCACAGCGCCCGATGATAACACATGGCCCTTTTTCTGCCAACTGCCGAATTACGCGGCTTTGTACGGCAATCGTCGCATCCGCCTGTGCGGGTAATCCAAGCGAAATGCCTCCGCCGGCAAATCTTTTGCTTACTCCGGAATAGGCAATCTCGTCTGCCAGCGCAAGCTCTCCCGCAGGAACGCCCTCGTTTTCCGCAGTTTCTTCTATAATATTGCGGTCATAGCATTCTATCCCAAGCTTCCACGCCAATTCCCTGCCGATCTCTTTGCCTGAGCTTCCAAATTCGCGGCCGATTGTTATGACATAGTTTTTCATTTTCCCACTTCCTTACTGGTATTCTTTTTCCTTATATTTATTCTGCGTTTCTGTAAAAAAACCTTTTTTGTCGATGCATCAAAAAGAATATATGTACAAACAATGCGATGAATATTTTTGTAATCATTGTCTCATTTTTGCATAATTTATTTTTTAATTTTTCATTTTTTTGCAATATAATTTATTTATAATTCTTATTTTTTGCAATTAATTCTAAAATATATTGCAAAAATCTCTTGATTTTTTGCAATTTTATGATTATATTTATTTCATCAGGAACAGCAATCCGCTGTTTTTATGGTCATGAAAATGACACACGATCCTCAATCACCAAAATACCCTTCGGCAATTTTTTCCGAAGGGTATTTTGGTTTTTTCCCTTTTATGCGAGAAAAAAATTGATTTTATGGGTAAAAAATTATATGATATCAATAGGATGGATGCTCCCGGGTGCGGTAAAATATCGCAATCAGGGAATATTCTTTACTTTAAAACAAAGCGATCCGTCTGGAAAAAAACACTTTTTGCTCGGGAAGAAAACTTTTCAAAAATCGTCACCTTGCGTTTTTGTCCTCTAAAATCCAAAACGACGCGCCTAAAACAGTGTCGAAGGAGAATTGCGATGAAATTATTTGTTTTATATACCGGTTATTTAGAAACAGATTCCGGTGGCATTATTGCCGGTAGCAGCGGGCAGATTCGTTTGCCCATCCTTTGTTTTCTTATCCAAACCGACCAACACAACGTCTTATTCGATACCGGGTGCCACCCCAATGCAATGGCGGGGCGATGGTCGCCTAAAATTACAGGTTCCTTTCGTCTCGTGCAGCAACCGCAGGAACGCCTGGAAAATCAACTTGCATTGTGCGGTGTCTCCCCCGAACAGATTGATACAGTCGTGCTTTCGCATATGCATTTCGATCATACGGGTGGACTTTATCTGTTTCCCGAAGCAAAAGTCTATGCTCCTAAAGCCGATTTTACCGCAGCACAGGTGCGTGTGCGCATCAATCCCGATCCATTTACACACGGCGGTTATTGCAAGGCGGATCTCGATCAATCCGGTAATGTTTATACTCTTTTGGATACCGACTTTTCCCTGTTGCCTGGCATCGACGTTGTTCAGCTTCCCGGGCATACTCCAGGACTTATGGGGCTTATTGTTCATTTAAAAAATCAGGTTATTTTGTTGCCGCAAGACTGTGTTTATACTTCTGCCAATTACGGTCCGCCTGTACGCAGAACAGGCAGTGCATTTTGCTGGACATCGTATCATGCTTCAATTGAAAAACTGCGCCGTCTGCAACAGCAGACAGGAGGACGCATTATTTTTTCACACGACTTTACTGATTTTCTTTCTCTCAAAAGAGCACCGGAATTTTATCAATGACTCTACCTTTTAACCCAGCACAGTCTCTCCGCACCGTTTACGGTGCGGTTTTTCCTTTCCCGCGCTTGCAATCCGCTGCTCTTTCATGCATAATAACATCATAAAACAATTTTTAGTTTAACAATTAAGGAGCCTTTCTCTATGAAAATATCCCAACTGTTGGTGCAAAAAAAGCCAATGCTTTCCTTTGAGGTTTTTCCGCCGAAATCAACTTCACGATATTCTTCTACAATCGAAGCAGCGCAGGAAATTGCACTTTTAAAACCTCCCTTTATGAGCGTTACCTACGGAGCTGGCGGAGGTACACGCACTTACAGCGCGTCTCTTGCCGCTGATTTACAGCGTAAAATGGGTGTCACAACGCTGGCACACATCACATGCGTAGGATCGGATCTCTCGGTGCTGGATACACAACTTTCTTTATTGCAGAAAAGTGGTATTCAGAACATCATGGCTTTGCGCGGTGATATTACGGAAAATTCTCCTGCACAGGATCAATGGGCGTTTACTCATGCCAATGAACTGATGATGTATATTCGCAGCAAATACGATTTCTGTATTGGTGGCGCCTGCTATCCCGAGATGCATCCCGAAAGTCAGACCCAAAAACAGGATATCGAAAGTCTGCGCCGCAAGCAGGATTCTGGTTGCGATTTCCTGACGACACAGATGTTTTTTGACAATAATATTCTCTATAATTTTCTTTATAAAATCCGCGAAGCCGGCGTAACTATTCCGATTATTGCAGGGATTATGCCTATTACCAATACCGCCCAAATCAAACGGACAGTTAGCCTGTCCGGCACGCAGCTTCCCCGCCGCTTTATCCAGATTGCCGATTACTTTGGTTCTTCGCCAAAGGCTATGCGACAAGCCGGCATTGCCTATGCAACAGAACAGATTATTGATCTGTTTGCCAATGGCGTTTTCGCGGTACATGTATATTCTATGAACCAGCCTGATGTTGCACGCCGCATCCAGGCAAATTTATCTGATATTCTTTGCTAAATTAATAATTTAACTATCTAATCCTCAAAAACCACTGATTTTTCAAGGCTTCACGCCTGTTTTCCGTTCAAACCTTATCTGTTTGCCCTTGTTTTTGCCCTTACGAGCCGAAACAAGGGCAACATTTTATTCTCCGCCGACCACCTTATCCAGCAGCCTTGCGGAAGTGCGCTTCGCTTCCCTTGTAGAGTGAGCGTAGATGTTCATTGTGGTACTGACATCAGAGTGTCCGAGAAGTTCCTGCACATCTTTCGGCTTTG
>CALVMT010000025.1 GCA_944347775.1 uncultured Clostridia bacterium
CTTGATTTTGTCGTAATAGGACATTTCTTTTTCCAGCCTGTCTTTGGGAAGTTTCAGACTTACGTATTCGACTTCGCCTTTGCAGAGCTGTTCAATGATGGATTTCATAGCTGTTTTCTCCTTGTAAATTCTGTAAAAAGTAAAAGACGGGAGCATCACTTAAAAGGGACACTCCCGCCAGATGCCGTCATCGACTTCTTTCCGCGTGACCGGAATGATTTTCCATGACGGATTATTCAGTTTTCTGTTCGTTTCCCGCTCTCTCGGAGGATAGCGGATATAGCTGTTCATCGCATACACGGCTTGTTTATGGGTATAAGTCAGGAAGTATCGGACATATCGTTTTCTGCCTTGCTCTCTGTAACAGACCTTGTAGCCGTAACATGGCTTGCGGCTCATTATGCAATTCTCTTGATACCGCCGCCGAAGCTGCGCACCATGACGCTGCCGAACTCACTGCACCAATCGTCGTCTTTGTTCCAGACATAGGCAAAAGCAGAGTGTTTGTTGCCCTCACTCCATACGAGCGTTTTCCATTCCGATTTATAGTCTGTTACAATCAGGAAGGAATAGCACTCGCCGAACTCGGTATATTCGTGCGTCACGGCATATACAAGGCAATTATGCTTCTTTTCCAGCTCTTTCATCTTGGCATAAAGTTCAGGCTCTTGGTCGATCCAAAAGCCGCCGTAATTCTCAAAGAAACATACTAAGCCTTTCTCTTCAAAGCCCTTTATGTATGGGGTGTAAATATCCATCTCTTTCAGAAGCGCGACAGCCTTTTCCTTTTTCGCAATGTTCTTGTCTTTCATAGTGATTTTCTCCTTAAATGCAATTTTCTAATGTTTCAAAGTTGTAACCGATGTTGCGGAGTGTTTCTTCAAAGCCGAACCACGCCAGCAGGTTTTGATTGGAGTCATCCTGCGCGAGGGGATCTTCTTTGTCCCACTTATCGCCGAACAGTTCGGAAGGAGCGTAAAGTCCCGTTTCGTTCATAAGTTCGTACAGCAGCGCATTGATTTCCTGCCGGTACTGCTTGTAGAAACGCACCGTGTCCGAATAGTAGATGAGTTCGCCGACAACGCCTGACTGACAGCCGTAATGCAGTACATCTGTAAAAATGTGTTTTTTGTTGTCGTAATCACCCCAGCGGTCGATGACATAGTTGCACACGCGCTTTGTAAGCTGGCTTTCCGTATCCCGCTTGATGGCTTTGATATTGGAGAGGGTTAGTTTCATTACGCTGCCTCCTCAAACTCGTCCAGATATACGCGCTCGAACATGACGCCGTACTCGAAGTAAAGTCTGCCGTTTTTGTCCGTCAAGAGGTCATACGTTACAACGCTGATTCTGCCTCTGTCTGTCACGGCAACCTGTACTTCGTTGCGGTCAAGGTCGATGCCGACGATATTGAAGGTGATGAACGCTTCGCCGTCGTACAGTTCAAATTCAGAGAGATAATACGCTTTGAACTCGGTGAAATTGGAAACTTTGGTTTTCATAGAGTTTACCTCCGAATTTTTTTTTGCCTTTCGGCAGGGGCGACAGGAGCACTGGGCGAGATAAACTCTTATTCACTTGAAATAGGCGCATCGGAAGTCAACGAAACAGGACAAAATTATTGCGTATGAATAACGGAAAAACTGCCATAAACGAAAAAAGCCGAGCAGATCGAATTGACCTGCTCGGCTTTCCATATCCTTAAACTATTCAATTTTTCAGCGATAATTTTTCCCGTTGACTTCCGCGAGAACTGTGCTACGATAGCCACAACGAGGGGCAAAAAATTCGGAAACCTAATTGACTCCTTCTGTTAGTTATAGTATAATAATAAAAAAATATTTGAGGGCTATTATGAATTTTGAACGTGGATCTGAATGGCGAAAATGGGATTTACATGTACATACCCCTGCTTCTATTTTAAACAATCAATTTTCAAGCGACTGGGATAAGTACATACATGAACTATTTACAAAGGCTATTGCACAGAATATAGCGGTAATTGGTATTACCGATTATTATAGTATTGAAGGATATAAAAAGATAAAGCGCGATTATATTGAAAATGAGAACAAGCTAAAAATTATTTTTGCAACAGAACTTGAAACAGATCCAGAATATCTCGATAAAATCAAATCAATAAAATTATTGCCCAATATTGAGTTTCGTTTTAAAGATATCATCCTTTCAGGAGATAAATCTCAGAAAATTGAAGGGCATATAATTTTTAGCGATGAGTTATCAATTGAGGATATCGAAGAAAATTTTTTGATTAAGGTCACTTTTCTTGATAAAATTAAATTGGGTTCTACAGATAAGACACCTCTTACAAAATCAAATATAGAAAAATTTGGGAAAAGAATGAAAGAAGAGCAGCCAACTTTTACTGATAGCGACTATGTTGTTGGTTTAAATTGCCTTGTGGTTGATTTTGAGGATATAGAAGAAATATTGGAAAATTCCTCGTCGTCAACTTTTGCAAATAAATATGTTGTAATAATTCCAGAAGATGATATAACTAAAATAAACTGGAGCTCTGGAGCCCATCAAGTAAGAAAAAAATATTATGTAAAAGCTAATGGATTTTTTTCTGTTAATGAAAAAACTATACAATGGGGATTAAGAAAAGAAACTAAAAAGGAATTTGGCACATATAAACCCTGCTTTTCTTGCTCTGATGCGCACTCAATTGATGACTTGTTTAAGTTCAAGTCTAATAAATGCTGCTGGATTAAGGCCGATCCAACTTTTGAAGGGTTATTACAAGTATTTTTTCTTCCTATGGAGCGAATTTTTCTTGGCACAATGCCTCCAAAGCTTGATAAAGTTAATAGAGAAAAGTACTACTATCTAGATGAAATTTCTATAGAAAAAAACATAAAAGCAAAAAATGAGACAAATTGGTTTAATGCAAGAATACCGTTAAATTCGGGACTTATAGCAATCATCGGCAATAAGGGAAGTGGCAAAAGTGCATTAGCCGATATTATAGGCTATTTGGTTGATAGTAAAAACCAGAAATTTTCTTCATTCCTAAATAATCAAAGGTTTCGCAAAGAGGATAAAAAATATGCTAATGACTATCAAGCAAGATTGACATGGAAAGATGGTAGAAATGTTTTTAAGCCTACATTAAACGAATCAACTGGCGATGTTCAAACCGCCGAATATCTGCCTCAAAAATATATTGATGAACTATGCAATGAACTTAATGATGCCTTTCAAAACGAAATTGACAGTGTTATTTTTTCGTATATTGATAATTCTGAAAAAATGGAAGCCCTTACCCTGAAAGAATTATTGTCCAAAAAAACTCAAGATATAGAGTTTCAAATACAATCTTATAAAAATAAAATAGAAACTCAAATTAAATTAATAATTGGATTAGAAAAAAAACTTACCACCACATATAAAAATGAACTTGAAGAGACATTAAAAAAACAGGAAGAATACTTAGAAAGTCATCAACGCAGCAAACCCAAAGAAGTTGTTAAACCAACAAAATCCTCTTCAGCAATAGATTTGTTAGATGGACTAAATAAAAAACTTGATGAAATCGAGGGTAAAATTAAAGCAGCAAGAGATCAAGTTTTGTCTTTAAATTTAAAAATAGAAGCTTTAAAACAATTTATTGGTAAATATAAGTTTTTAGAAACGCAGGTCAAAGAATTGTACAGTGAAGCCCAAAAACTTGCACTGGAAAATGGTATTTTAGATGATTTAGATATTCGTCTTAATGGAAATATTGATATATTTATATCACATCTATCTAAATTGGAGAAAGATAAAGAAAACCTAGTTGACATATTGGATGAACATCCAGATGTAGAGGCGGATGATACTCATAGACTCCTTTTAGTTGAAAAAAGATCTGTTGATAATGAAATAAGAGGACTTTTATTGGCCGCTGAAGATGCGGATGTTAAATATCAACAATATTTATCAAATAAAAAACAATGGGAAGATACGCAACAATCTATTATTGGAAATAAAACTACAGAAGGTAGCATTGAGTTCTGCAAAGCAGAACTTGCATATCTACAAACGGGGATACATGATGATTTAGATAAAGCACAAAAAGAATTGATGGAGTTGATAAAGGAAATATATCAGCTGTATATTAAAAAGTCCGATGTTTATAAATCTGTGTATGAACCAATTGAAGAGAAATTGAAGCTAATACTCAAAGACAATACAGATAAAATTGATTTCCAGACCGTATTAAAATTAAATAAAGAATTTAATGCAACATTCTTAGGCTTTATCAGACAAAACGTTGACAGTATATACAAAGGAAAAGCTGAAGGGATAGCAACAATTGATAAAATTGTTCGAGAATGCGATTTTCGTAGCTGGAAGGGGTTCGAATTATTTATTCAACGCCTGTTTGCTTCTATTTCAAGCGAAAAAGATAAAATTGAAAAATTATTGACTAACGTTGAAGCTTGTTATAATTATATTGCTAAATTAGAATACCTTGACGTTATCTTCTCACTCAAAATGGACGGTAAGACTCTTGAAGAATTATCGCCAGGGCAAAGAGGTAATGTCCTACTTGTTTTTTACTTGGCTCTAAGTAAAAAGAGTGAGCCCATTATCATTGATCAACCCGAAGATAATTTGGATAATCAGTCAGTTTATAATAAACTTGTTCCATGTATATTAGAGGCTAAAAGAAATCGTCAAGTTATTATTGTTACACATAACCCTAACATCGCAGTGGCGTGCGATGCGGAGCAAATCATATGCGCGCAAATTGATAAAACAACTAATGCTATTTCTTACAAATCTGGATCCATAGAAAGCCCAGAAATTAAACGCGCAGTAATCGATATACTTGAAGGGACAATGCCAGCTTTTGATTTGCGTAGAATAAAATATTCAAGTCATTTTTAAACCCAACTATCTATTCAAGCCGAGTAAATTCAGTTGATTTACTCGGCTTTGCTCGTTTATTATGCTTTAGCTGTTTTGGGCAATAAAAAAACTACCCGAACCCACTGTTCTGTAATAGTGGTGTTCGGATAGTTCCAATTTGGTGACCCCGACGGGAATACTTCGGCGGATCAACCATTTGAACAGCTTTATTTCATGAACCGAGCCTGACTTGTCATGCCGCCTCGTGCGCCGCTACGCGTCGGACGCACCCGCATGTTTCTCGCGCCCATCGGGGTCACCAACGAAAAATGAGCAGACAAA
>CALVMT010000026.1 GCA_944347775.1 uncultured Clostridia bacterium
GTATTCTATAAATTAGAAGAATATGAAGGCTATTCCTGGACTGCTCACGGCAGATATCCGACCAATACGCCGGGCTGGTGGGGCGGCGCCCATCCTTTTACACTTCTCGACTGGTCTATTGTGCATAACGGTGAAATTTCATCTTATGATGCCAACCGCCGTTTTATAGAAATGTTTGGCTATAAATGTAACCTACAGACCGATACTGAAGTAATTACCTATATTATGGATTATTTACTTCGCGTACAGGGCTTAACTCTAGGTGAAGCAGCAAGTGTCGTTGCGGCACCTTTCTGGAGCACCATTGAACATAAAACCGATATGGAAGACAAAGAAAAGCACACTTATCTGCGTACGCTTTTTTCCAGTCTGCTGATTACCGGGCCATTTTCTATTGTTCTCGGTTTTAGCGGCGGACTTATGGCTCTTAATGACCGTTTAAAGCTTCGTTCTATGGTTGTTGGTGAAAAAAACGATAAAATATTTATCGCAAGTGAAGAGGCTGCGATTCGTACAATGGAGCCAAATGCCGAAAATATTTGGGCACCGACAGGCGGTGAACCTGTCATTGTTAAGGTAAAGGAGGGCAAATTCTGATGAGCCTAGAATTTATATACCCCGATTTTGAGGTTATCCGTAATGATAACAGATGCATTGCCTGTCGTGTATGTGAAAGACAATGTGCGAATGAAGTACACAGTTTTGATGCAAAACACGGCATGATGATCAGCGATGAAACAAAATGTGTCAATTGCCAGCGTTGTGTTTCTTTTTGCCCTACAAGAGCGCTTAAGATTGTAAAAAGCAACTGTACTCTTCGCGAAAATGCCAACTGGCAAATTGATACCATTAAAGAAATTTATAAGCAGGCAAACAGCGGCGGCGTCTTACTTTCATCTATGGGTAATCCGAAACCATTGCCGGTTTACTGGGACAGAATACTGATTAATGCTTCGCAGGTCACAAACCCTTCTATTGACCCACTGCGCGAACCGATGGAGACCCGTGTGTTTCTCGGTAAAAAACCTGAAAAGATTCAGCGAGACAAAAATGGAAAACTTAAATGTGAGTTGCCTCCGCAAATTGATCTTTCAATGCCTGTAATGTTTTCAGCAATGAGCTATGGTTCAATCAGCTACAATGCCCACGCCTCCTTGGCTCGTGCTGCTACCGAGTTAGGGATTCTTTACAACACAGGCGAAGGAGGACTCCATGAAGATTTTTACCGCTATGGAAATAATACGATTGTTCAGGTAGCAAGCGGACGTTTCGGTGTATACGAGGGGTATCTCAATGCCGGCGCGGCAATTGAAATTAAGATGGGGCAAGGTGCAAAGCCGGGTATTGGCGGGCATCTTCCGGGTACCAAAATTGTCGGAGATGTATCGCGTACTCGTATGATACCCGAAGGATCTGATGCCATTTCGCCTGCACCCCATCATGATATTTACTCCATTGAAGACCTTCGTCAGCTCGTTTTTTCTCTAAAAGAGGTCACAAATTATAAAAAGCCAATTATTGTTAAAGTAGCAGCGGTGCATAATATTGCTGCCATTGCCAGTGGTATTGCCAGAAGCGGCGCGGATATTATTGCCATCGATGGCTTCCGCGGTGGCACAGGAGCAGCTCCTACGCGAATTCGCGATAATGTAGGTATTCCCGTTGAACTTGCACTTGCGGCTGTAGACCAAAGGTTGCGTGATGAAGGGATTCGAAACAATGTCTCCCTTGTGGTCGGCGGTTCTATTCGCTCTGCTGCTGATGTTGTAAAAGCAATTGCGCTTGGCGCTGATGCCTGTTATATTGCAACGGCTGCTCTGCTTGCGCTTGGTTGTCATCTTTGCCGTACTTGTCAAAGCGGAAAATGTAACTGGGGTATTGCTACTCAGCGCCCAGAGCTTGTAAAAAGGCTCAATCCCAAAATTGGTAGCGGACGCCTTGTTAACTTGATGAATGCCTGGAGACACGAAATCAAAGAGATGATGGGTGGTATGGGAATTAATTCAATTGAAGCCCTCCGCGGCAACCGCCTGATGCTCCGCGGTATCGGTATGACCAATAAAGAACTCGAGATACTCGGCATTGCTCACGCAGGAGAATAAACATATATAAATGTAATTTATATGAATTTTTGTCAATTCCAATATATTAAATAAAATCTCTTATGCTGTAATTTGTACGGTAGCTTTTTAAGAGAATACATTCAGAAAAAGCACAAGGATTTTTTTCTGCAACCTGCAATAAAAAAGAAAACTTTTAGTCATTTTATAAGGAGACAACATGCAACATTTTTCATTAAAAAGCAATTGTTTTTTGATGGCAGCATAAATCTGTACAGCAACAGAGAATATGATTTTTCTCCCTTGTCAATTGCTTTACGGCAAAATATTTGATATTTACCCTATTTTTTTCAAAATACGTAGAAAAAGTTTGGAGGTATGGTATAATTTATGATATTGAATGCAAAAAACCTTGATTTCAAGGTCCTAAATGACAAACTTCGCAGCGCAAACGATGATTACATACTTACCTGTTGCTGCGGGCAACGCTTTATTGCCGCAGGAATATCAGATAAAAAAATCACGATAAACGGAGTTCCCGGAAATGCCCTCGGCGCTTATCTTAATGGCGCTACCATAACCGTCAACACCAATGCACAGGATGCAGTGGGCGATACCATGAACGAAGGAAAAATTGTTATTCATGGTAATATCGGGGATGCCGCAGGTTATGCGATGCGCGGCGGCAAGATATTTGTTAAAGGAAATGCAGGTTACCGTGCAGGTATTCACATGAAAGAATATAAAGAGAAAAAACCAGTTATCGTCATCGGAGGCAAGGCAGGAAGCTTTCTTGGAGAATATCAGGCAGGTGGTATTATTGTTGTATTAGGGTTATATGATGATGAAAAACCGATTGTTTCAAACTTTCCTTGCACGGGAATGCATGGCGGAAAAATGTTTCTGCGCAGTTCCTGTGAAAATATTGTCTTTCCTCATGGAGTGACCCCAAAGACGGCAACACATGATGATCTACAGGAAATCGAGGAATATATTGCTGAATTCTGCGCGGAATTCCAATATGATAAACGTACAATATTGTGCTCCCCGTTTACCATGATTGTACCAGACAGCAAAAATCCCTACAAACAAATGTATGTGGCAAACTAAAAGAAAGTAGGTAAAATATCATGAAGTATTCAAAAGAAGAGGTTATGCAATACGTCGAAGAAGAAGATGTAAAGTTTATTCGTCTTGCCTTTTGCGATGTATTTGGAAAACAAAAAAATATCTCTATTATGCCCGATGAGCTTTCCCGTGCTTTTGAATATGGTATTGCTTTCGACGCTTCTTCCATTACAGGTTTT
Organism: uncultured Clostridia bacterium; assembly: GCA_944347775.1. Lineage (GTDB taxonomy): Bacteria > Bacillota > Clostridia > Christensenellales > Christensenellaceae > QANA01. The sequence goes on from CALVMT010000026.1 coordinate 3,368, forward strand.
GGAGACGAGACACATTCCGATCTTTTACTTTACCCTGAAGCAGAGACCTTAATGCCGCTTCCCTGGAGACCAGAGCATGGTCGAGTAGTTCGCATGTTTTGCAGTATATACTACCCTGATGGCAAACCTTTCGAATGTGATACACGCAGTCTGCTCAAAAAAGCGGTTGAAGAAGCCAAACGAGCAGGCTATCACTTTACCTTCGGTGCCGAACAGGAGTTTTACCTTTTCGAACTTGACAATGACGACAAGCCAACAAAAATTCCTTATGACAAAGCAGGTTATATGGATCTAGCCCCAGAAGACAGAGGAGAAAATATCCGTCGTGAAATTTGCCTTACCTTAGAGCAAATGGGTATTCACCCGGAAAGTTCGCATCATGAGGAAGGGCCGGGGCAAAATGAGATTGATTTTCGTTACTCTGATCCTCTTTCTGCCGCAGATAACACGATGACTTTCCAGACAGTCGTTAAAACAGTCTGCCGGCGCAACGGAATTGATGTGGATTTTACACCTAAACCGCTTGAAAATGAACCAGGAAATGGATTCCATATTAATATGTCGGTGAAATCAGACAACGGAACAGATCATCTCTATACTATGATAGCAGGTATTTTAAAAAAAATTCGTGAAATGACTGCCTTTTTAAACATTACTGAGAATTCCTATATGCGTTTTGGCAGAAATAAAGCACCTAAGTATGTATCTTGGTCCAGCGAGAACCGTTCGCAGTTGATACGAATCCCTGCGGCAATCGGCGAGTACCGTCGAGCGGAACTTCGCTCTCCGGATCCAATGGCAAACCCTTATCTAGCTTTTGCTCTCATGATCTATGCGGGGCTTTACGGCATTGAGAATAAACTTGATCTACCCCCAGTTGCCGATATTAATCTATATAAGGCAGATATCGAAATATTGTCTAAATTTGAAAAATTGCCCGAAACCTTAATAGAAGCCCGTAAGATCGCATTGGAGAGCGACTTTATCAAAAGTCATATTCCCGCACCGATTCTTGATATTTATTGCCACAGATAAATTAAAACCAGAGTACCATAAATAGCCTATAAAGGAGGGGAGCAAAATGAACTTGAAAGAACAAATCTATAGTGTTCTTATCGTTTCGGCGGCAGAAAACTTCAATACCGTTCTTCATGAATTGCTCCCCGAATCTCGATATTTCCCTGTTAAATTCGTATCCTCCATCAATTCAGCAAAACACGCTCTAGCCGATAGAGGGTACGATTATGTTATTATCAACTCTCCCCTGCCTGATGATATCGGCATAAGATTTTCCATTGACATCTCTACTTCCAATGATCGCGTCATCCTCTTTTTGGTCCGTGCAGAGTTACAGGCAGATATTTACGATAAAGTTGCAGAATATGGAATTTTTACTCTTGCAAAGCCAACTAACAGACAGATGCTTACTACAGCTCTTAGTTGGATGTCTACAACACGAGAACGGCTTAGAAAAGCTCAAAAAAAGACCCTTTCCATCGAAGAAAAGATGGAAGAAATCCGCCTTGTAAACAGAGCAAAATGGTTACTTATCAGTGAACTTAAAATGGATGAACCGGAGGCTCACCGTTATATTGAAAAGCAGGCAATGGACCGTTGTATATCAAAACGAGAGGTTGCAAAAGAAATAATCAAGACATATTCGTAACTTCTTGTTATACCCAGAATATCTCGGAAAAGTTATTTTATCTCTATTGTTATACTATTGTTTATTTTTTTCTGTATGTCTAAGCAATCATTAGTGCTTGACGTTTTACTTTCTATCTGATAAGCATTTTCTCCAAGGGATTTTAATTATCCGTATATCATTTTGATTCAAATAAATTTTCAATCAATATTTACGTATTCTTGTACTTTTATATGATAAAAAAGACCACTCGTAGAGTTAACTTTTTGTGTTTAAAACGTTTATGGGAAAAAGGTAAAGAATGCCAAAAAATAAGTAGATTCAGAATAAGATTCAATAAAAACATATCTCCTACTCTACCTTTTTATGTATTTTTTGGCGACCAGATTTTATCCACTTCTTTTTTATTCGGCAAAAATCTTTTCCTTATTAAATGGTAACTGCAAAATTTTTTGTCAAGATAAACAATACCCCAATATTACCTTTTGGGCAATATTGGGGTATTGTTTATCAGCAGTAAAGTCTTCCAGTATCGTGATCGTTTCGGGAAGACCATCAGACTTTGCCAACATACCATGCGGTGCTTTAAAAACACCACCATTAATTTGAGCAGAAGTTCCTGACCACATACCTCTGCCATATATTTCGTAAAGGTATATCCACTCTTGCAAATGAAAGTGCTACCCTCTATGACAAGCAGATTTCCGCTATGGAAAATAGCAGGCGCTATCAAATTTTTAATACAACCAACCCGTTTTGACTTCTCAAATCTTTGCTATTGATTAACCCAATACTACTGTTTTTTATCCGTTCAGTCATTTAAATCAAGAATCATCGGCGGAAGAGCTTGCCCATTTTTAACCAAAGAAAATGAGACTTTGCACATTGATCATATTCAATTAAAATCAAAAATACTATTGGCGAGAGTCTTCTCAGTGATTTTATGAAGATATGCCATTATAAACTGATCAAACACATGCGATATTATTTAAAATATCAATTATCGGAAGACTCTTTCTTATATACGACAAATTTTTGGTTTTGATCGCATACTGCTAGAATGACATCTCGCGGAGAATAGATATGATGTTGTTTTAACTGCTTATTCAGCCAATTCAAATCAAATCCCATACGTTTTAAATTATCCTCTAAAATACGACCATCCATAATTAGCTCTGTGAACAATAGTTCTTGCTCTGGAGATAGATGCATATCATTTGGTGTGACAGGCCGTTGACTGCTTACTGGAAGAATAGTAAGCTTGCCTGTATATTCAAAAACAGCCGTTTGAATATTTGTCAAGTCAAAATATCCTTGTTGCCTGCACATCACCATAAATTCGCTCAAATCCAGCTTGGCCTTTTTTAAATTTTTATAGTACAGCTTTCCATGATCCATGAGAATTGTAGGCGTCCCATTCAAATATTTACGTGTTCTGGGAAACTTGTTTGAAATAATACTTAGTAGTAGTGTAATACCTCCATATATGACCATAGCGGTAAGCGGTTTCCAAGGTTCTTCTAACTCGGTAGCCATCTCCGCCGCAATGGAACCAATCGTAATCCCTGTAATGTAATCAAAAAAATCCAATTGAGCAATTTGTTTGTGTCCAATAAATTTTGCGACTAGAAATAATACACCAAAAGATCCTAATGCAGTCAGGCATAGCATAACAAATTTCATAATACAGCAACAACACCCCTTCCGTTTTTCTATTTTGGCTTAAAATTTGGCAATTATACATAAACAGACTGCATTTATTTAAATGTATTATGAAAAAGAAAAAGGCAGTTGCTACGGCATATATATGCCGTAGCACTCCTTATCTACATACACTACCTAAATAATCAACAATATCCCCCTACTCTGTTAAAAGCAAGTAGAACAACAGTTATTCATCGTTTACTATACTTCTATCTGATTTTCTCTTACAACACTTGTCAACAACTCATGCAAAGCGCGGGCCCCAAAATATCTCATCCCATGAGCATTTAAAATACAACAATTAGCAACATTTTAAAAGCTTCTTCCCCGTAAACAGCATGGGGGTGTCCTGCAGGCATAACAATAGATTCACCTTCCCGGAGTAAATAGTCCACACCATCAATAGTGATTTTTCCCACACCGTCCAGGCAAACAACCAAGGCATCTCCTCCCGATTCATGAGTACTGATTTCCTCGCCCTTGGCAAAAGAGAACAAGGTAATGCTGAGGGCATCATTTTGCGCCAGAGTCTTGCTGACTACCTGTCCATCCTGATAAGCTATTTGTTCTTTTAAAGTCATGACTTCTGCCCGACTAATATTCTTCATTTTTGGATTCATAAAACGACCTCCTATCTCTTTTTATACTTTTACATCATTTTTCTCGGATTATTCATTTTGAATCATATCCCGATAATTTCTCAACTTTCATTCTATAATTTTCCCATCTACAGAAATAGTCACGACCTGCCAGGGAATAAACTTTCCACTGTCTTGCAGCGCTTTTTTTACCGCCAGTTCCATACCACCGCAGCAGGGAACTTCCATTCTCACAATAGTTACGCTCTGGATGTTGTTGTTTCGAATAATTGTAGACAGTTTTTCACTATAATCAACTTGGTCCAATTTAGGGCACCCAATCAAGGTAATTTTGCCACGCATAAATTCCTGATGCAGATTTGCATAGGCAAATGCAGTACAATCTGCTGCTATCAGTAATTTTGCTCCATCAAAGTAAGGTGCATTGACCGGCACCAGTTTAATTTGACAAGGCCACTGTTCCAACTGGGATGACGTCACAGAGGAAGCGACAAGTGGCTCTCTTTCTTTCCGATAAAATGCCTTTACCTGGTGACCCGGGCAACCGATTTGAGCAGCAATCTGCCCTTTTTTCTGATTTTCCAAAACTGCCTGTTCGTTATAAGCTGCTGCCTCTCGCTCAACAAAAGTAATGGCACCGGTAGGGCAAGCAGGAAGGCAATCACCCAGACCATCGCAATAATCGTCGCGCAACAACTTAGCCTTGCCATTTACCATACCGATAGCTCCTTCATGGCAGGCCTTTGCACACGCACCACATCCATTACATTTTTTTCATCAATTTGAATAATTCTTCTAATCATATAAAACCCTCCTGTTTTTTATTTTTATTGTTTTGATTTCGCATGTTTATTTTACTATACTGGTGATACAATAAGATGTGGGAATTCCAACAAAGGAGAGAATTTATGCAAAAATATTTTGAAACATTATCCAAATGTTCATTATTTCATGGAATCAATCCGTCAGATATGGAGTCCATGTTAGGATGTCTTGGCGGAAAAATTATTGCAATTTCGAAAAGTGATCCCATTTTTCTGGAAGGTGACCCCGCTAATCTGGTCGGAGTAGTACTATCGGGCATTATGCAGAGTGTTCAAGAAGATTATTATGGAAATCGCAGCGTATTATCCATATTGCAACCCGGTGATTCTTTTGGCGAGGCATTTTCCTGTGCAAGTCTGGAATCCATGCCCATCAGCGTTATCGCTCAAAAAGACAGTGAAGTACTGTTATTAAACTGTAAGCGTATTCTTTCCACCTGCACCCAGGCTTGCCATTTTCATCGTCTGCTGATTAACAATTTAATAAAGGAACTCGCAAATAAAAACCTGAGTCTTTCAAAAAAAATACGGTATATGTCTAAAAAAACCACAAAATCAAAACTGATGGCCTACCTTTCAGATCAAGCTAAAACACAAGGAAGCGCCGAGTTTGTTATTCCCTGTGACCGGCAAACTTTGGCTGACTATCTTGGAGTGGAACGTTCCGCAATGTCAGCGGAAATTAGCAAATTAAAAAAAAGTGGTTATATTGATACAAAAGGCTCCTGGTTTTGTCTGAAAAGCGAAAACACTCTCTGATTTCAAATTCTATTGCATAGGAGACTCCCAAACACACAAAATTTCAGAAAACATTCCCATGTTCAAACTGTTTTTCCAGTTGTTTTAAGTTATATTTGACAAATTTTCTCACAAGCTCCATTGAAGTTGCCTTACGCCCTTTATTTATCCTATCCTTCATTCTTCTGATCATATTTTTCCATAAGAAATATTGGATTATCCAACAAGGATAAAAATCAGAACGCAGTATAGGCAAGAATACCACTAAGGGTTTGCTCCATCCAGTTTGCAAAATAAGTAGTAGAAAACATGATTACACAAGCATTGGTTCTTTACAATCTTCGTCAATCCTGATTTCAATTTGTGCTATTTTGTTCCCTTCTTCTTTATCTTTACGGTTAAAAAATTCTGAGTGGATTGTCGCCAATTTTCGATAAAGTGTTTAAACAGGCAAAACAGAAAATGATATAAAACTGATAAATTATATATTAAAAATATTGATATCCATTTTCTCTCCCTAACAATACAAACATACAAAATGACAAAAAAGCAGGCTCCTCTTAGAAGGTAACACCTGCTTTTCTATACTCTATAAAAAACTTTCCCATATCGGGGTATAGAAATATGATAGATAAACATGATTGCTGTATGCAATAAAAACATTTTAATATTTTTTAAAATACCAAAAAAGCCCGCTTATTACGGGCTTTAGGACTGCCGATATAATTTCGGCAAACTATTATGG
>CALVMT010000027.1 GCA_944347775.1 uncultured Clostridia bacterium
TTCATTCTTCATTTTGTTAAAAACCTCCTGTTATTTTTAGTGATGCGGTTGCCAAACCATCTCTATTATAACTTGAGGTTTTTATTCACCCAACATTTTTAGCAAGCTTTTTTATTCACCCCCGGTACTACCGGGGGTTTTGTTAAGCTAAAAGCAGCCAATAAAAAGCGAACGGCAAATAAATTGCCGTTTGTGCCATAACTTCCAATACAGAAATCAATATCAACTTAAATAGCGGGTGTATTTTTTATACAAAAACGCAGAGTGCATAAGCACTCTGCGGAAAAACGAAAGAAGTAAATTTAAAGACCAACATTATATAACTCTTAAATCAAATAATGAACCATTTTTCGATATCTCATGCTTCAGTATTTGCGATATCATATCCCAATAATCCATCCTATTGTCTTTGAAAAACCATTTTATTCCTTTATGAGTCTTATTATAAGTAGAAAAATAATCAGGGTATTCTAAGAAAAGCTGTATCTTTTTATATTCATGATTTGTGATGATAGAGAATTCTTCCTCTTTGAACTGCGTCCACTGATAATAAATAAAACTTCCGTATTTATTATTATAAATAAAACGCATGTCATTTCCATTTGGCGTTTCAAAGAGATAAGAAAAATTATAATCTTTAACTAAAAAAGATAGCGCTTTTTCAATTATATCTTTATCTGTCATACACATCCCCTAAAAAATATGATATATTAACTTCCAAATATTACGACTTTGCCAAACACTTAAAAAAATGCGTTCGGTAATATAGCTTGAACTTCTACTTAATTTTCCCGTTTTATTACTAACTCGTGAAATATCAATTCCAATATCTATAATTGTATAGCCTGATCTTGCTTTACCATAAAGCCACATAATATTTGAAGTTTTACCTCCAATCTCCGCTAGAACTCTGCCACCTTTCCCTAGCGAATTCAGTTTATCATAATACTTAAATCCATCATATAAATTATCTGCTGCATTTACAAATTGTGAAACCGTTTGAACTCTAGTCATAGTTTCTCCTATAACGGTAACTCTGCTAAAATCAGATACTTTGTCTGATACATTAGCCAACTTTACTACTTGACTGCCTCCTGTAGCAAAAGGCAATGCAGCAAACGCAATATCCGCACCTAAAGCTGCCCAGTTTTTCCAATCTTTCCAGCCTTCATTTGTAGCAAGATTATAAATATCCCATCCAATAAAAATAATATCTAAAACAGTATCCCATGCTTCTCCAGTCGGATCAATATAAGCCACAGGATTGTTTAAACAGTAGGCGTAGAGGTTTAAACCATTTATAGTTTCCGGATCAGCATAATCAATGTTGTCTCTATTTAAGAACCTGCCAACTACGGGGTCGTAGTAGCGCGTTTGCAGGAAGTACAAGCCGGTTTCAATTTTGCTATTCTTTGTGGAGCAAATGGAGAATCATAATCTTTTAATATATAACCTCCTTTTTTATTTCCTGCGTAACGATTCGCGGGATATTTGCTGTTTATCTCCGGCACTTATTGATTTAAAAAACGTTTCTCTATTAATATGATAAACACACTTAATAACACACAAAGAACGTATCCGGAAATAACCCCTATTACTATTATGAATTCTTCAATATATTGATTCAGCAAGAACCATATAATCATAAATACAAACAGTACAAAAATAATTACCAAAACAGTCAAAAACATGAATTTTACACTATTTTTCTTGCCACATTTTTTCATAACATTAATTGCGCTTATAAAAAAAATTATAGCCATCCCAACAAATGGAATTAAGGACAATACTATCTGCAAACATAGATATTTTTGATTTTTTTTCATATCATCACCATAATTTCATAGTTAAATTAAAGCCAATACCAGCCGACAAACCTATTTTTAGTTTACCATTTTCAAATTTAAATGCTGCGCCAACTGAACCTATTAATAGTTCTCCTTCAACATATTCAGAATACAGCCCAACAGTTAACGCTGTAGCCTCTATTTCCGCACCAAAAGTAGAATTATTTTCGAAATCAAACCCTATCCCAACAGATGCAGACCCGACTTTAATACCGATATTACCTGACGGTACTCCATAAATGTCCATAGATGCAGAAAACAAATCAAGTTTAGCTGTACCTATAATAAATTTGTTTGCTGAAAATTCAAATGCGTTAATGGCATAATCTACTGCACTTGCCTCAAATTGAGAGAGAAACAACTCAGCCATATATGGTAAATTATCAAATACATTTTGATAGGATATTGAGCCTACTATAAATTGGCGTTTAGGCTGATATCTCCCACTATACCATAAAGCACCATTTAAATCAAATGCTGCCCATATGTTAATATCAAAACTATATTTAGGCGAATTCCCGGCATAATCTGTATACATAACGGGATTATTGCCGCAATAAGTATACAGATTTAATCCGTTTATCGTTTGGGGAGCGGCATAATTGACGGAATCGCGGTTTAAGAATCTGCCGACAGAAGGGTCATAGTAGCGGCTGTTCAGGTAGTAAAGACCGGTTTCGGTATCGTAATAATACCCGCGGTAGCGGAAGGGATTGAGCTTTGCTACAGAATTATTATACGATGAATTTTCCGTGATGTCAATATCTCCCCATTTCCGCACTCGTCCCTTTTTGTAAGCATTTTGAGTATGAACTAGGAAAAGCGGCAGCACATTTGTGTGCAGCCGCTCTTCTTTTTATTCCTGTTTTTTCTTTTCTTCTTTGCGCATATTAATTTTCAAAAAAATGATTTAACATCAAAAAATTAACATACGCTTTTAATTCTGCTTGTTCATTAA
>CALVMT010000028.1 GCA_944347775.1 uncultured Clostridia bacterium
TAAAAGCCGTGCAGACGCTATCCCGCTTGAATAGAACTTGTGCCGGAAAGAACGACACATTCATATTGGATTTCGTCAACAAAAAAGAGGATATTCTGGAAGCGTTTCAGCCGTTTTATCAGGAAACCATGCTTTCGCAGGAAGTTAATGCCGATTTGATTTACCAAACGCAGAAAGAACTGCGGGGCTTTGCGATTTATAGTGATACTGATGTTGAAGCCTTTGCGAAAGAGTATTTTAATACAGGAAAACAGGACGCTCGTGCAATGGGAAGAATGACGAGCATATTAAAGCCTGTTGCAGACCGGTATAATAAGAAATCTACCGAAGAACGTTACCAGTTCCGCCGCCAAGTTCGTAATCTGATTAAGTGGTACGGATACATCTCCCAAATTTTGCGTATGTTCGATAAAGACTTGCACAAGGAATACGTGTTCTGCTCCTATTTGCTTAATTTGCTGCCGCCGGAAGCGATTTCTATGATTGATCTCGAAAGCAAGTTAAAGTTGGAATACTATAAGTTGCAGAAAACCTTTGAAGGCTCCATAGAATTGCAGGAGACAAAGGGTGTTTACGAGCCCGCCAAACATAAAGGTGCTATGGGTGGTGACAGCAAGGAACCTCTTGACGAAATCATTGAGAAAATTAATGAAAAGTTTAAAGGCGCATTCACCGATGGGGATAGAGTCTTACTGAATGCTTTGCATACTAAATTGATGGCGGACAAAAAACTGACAAAAATGGCACGCAGTTCTGATCCACAGATTTTTGCGGAAAGTATCTTCCCCAAAGCATTTGGGGATGCAGCGCAGGACAGCTATATGGAATCTCAGGACACTTATACTTCTCTGTTCGAAGATCAGAATAAATACAATGCAATTATGAGTGCATTGGCAGATGTGATATATCGAGAGATGAGAAAAAATTAATTATATAATTCAAAACAACTTTTATCTCAGATTCACAAAAAGTAAAATATATTTTATAAACAGGTAAAAGAGGGTATTCTTATGGCAGCTGAAGAAAAAACAATTAAGATCTATAAAGGGAAACATAAGCACGAAATTAGCACAGAGGAACTCCGCTCAGAAATTACTCAGTGCCTGCAAATTGAAAACTTGAATTTCTTAATTGGAGCTGGATGTTCGAGCTTTCGTTCCGAAGGCGGTGAAGAACAAGCAATTCCAACTATGGCAGGGTTAGCAAAACAGTTTTATGATGCTCACCCTGATTTCAAAGTCGAAAAGAAGAGTGCTGTTGATTTGTTTCCTGATAATTTGGAAACTCTGATAAATCATTTGGTTTCATTAGGTAATATTGTTACCAGTGATAAAAAGAGAACCGAGTTATCAAATAAGACAAAAATAATAAACGAATTCATATTCGAGAAAGTGTGTGACAGCCCAGCTTGCCCGTCACTACTTCAACTCTATAAAGAGTTTTACATGAGGATTGTTAAGAACACTCGCCAAGTACCAATAAATGTATATACAACAAATTATGACCTCTACAATGAAAACGCTTTGGATGAGCTTGGCTTTATGTACAACAATGGCTTTCTTGGAAGTGCTCAACGGATTTTCAATCCCAATTCCTATAACTATGTTGTGGTTGAAAATCTCGGACTAAGCCGAGATGTATGGAAAAGTGTAAGTAACTTTTTTAATCTTTACAAAATCCACGGCTCTATAAACTGGATTAAAGAGGATAATCCCGATACGGATACACCTCATATTTTAGAGAAAGACATAGATTTGATTCGTAGCCGAAAACGCTTTGATTCACTGATGATTTACCCTACACCGCAAAAAGACAGAACGACATTGATGGTTCCTTATTCTGACCTATTTAGAATAATGCAGAACAATCTTTTGAAGAAAAATTCTGTTTTGATTACCTTGGGGTATAGTTTTAGCGACGAGCATATTAATAGGATTATTCTGAACGCTCTCTCGGTTTATGATTTCCGATTGGTGATATTTGGTGATTCGGCTATGATTGACAGATTAAGAGATATTGGCGATAGCCGTATATGGATCATTAACTCTGATGACCATATTCATTATTTCAAGAATTTTGTTGAGAAAGTCCTTCCGTTGCAGGATGACGAGCAGCGTGAAGAAATGGAAATGAAAAAGTCCATTAAAAAGTTGGCGGCAGTCTTAGGCGAAAGTGTTTCCGAAACTTAAGGAGGTGTTATTCTATGAATAACAGAGTGATTGGCAGGATTATTTCAATAAATCACAATAATGTAACTGCAGAACTGACTCAAAATCTTGGCAGTTATATTACCTTATATGACGGAATCCGCTTTGTCGGTGAAATTGGCTCATATGTCGCTATAGATGACCTTAACAGAAGAATTATTGCAGAAATTATTTCTGTTGATGAAAAGAACGAGATGGCTGCCGAAAAGTTAAACAAAGCTGAAAGCCGGCGATATCTGAAGATAAATCTGTTGGGTGAGATTAGCAATAGCATTTTTAACTTTGGTGTAACAAAAATGCCTCCTGTTTTTTCAGAAATTAAAATCATTAGTGAATCGGATTTGAGGTTGATGCTTGATATCAACGAGAATGATATTACTGACGACTCTGGAAAAACAAAGCTGACTGTTTTACCAATAGGTTCGTCTGTAATGTTTCCCGAATATCAAGTGAAGGTAAAACTAAATGAATTTTTTGGATTTCATTTTGCAGTTTTTGGGAATACAGGTTCCGGCAAATCAAATACTATTGCGAATATTATTCAACGTATTTTTTCAAAAAAGGACTACTCTGCTCGTGGAGCAAAGTTTATTGTATTTGACTCTAACGGAGAATACGAAGCTGCATTTAAGTCTGTCAATAAAATAAATTCGCAGATCAACGCAAGATTTTTAAGCACATCTTATGATGCTGAAAATAGGCTTACTATACCAGTTTGGGCTTTGAGTGTGGATGATTGGGCAATCTTGCTTCACGCTTCCGAAAAAACACAGGTTCCTATAATTAGTAGAGCCCTTGATATGATAAAAGTTTTTGATTCCCCGGCAGATGATGATACTGCTAAAAAAGTACGCAATCATATTGTAGCTTCTGTAATTAAAGATGTTTTATCAAGTAGTGAAAACCCCACCACTCAAAATGCAAAGATCCTAATGATATTAAACAAATTCCATACTGAAGAAATCAAATTGGAAACTGTTATCCCTGCAAACCGTGAAGCAGATGTAAATAATGCTGGAGGGCGTAATGCTACACCGGTACAGCTATCCATTGCAACAGCATTGAGTTTGGCTTATGCCAAAATGTATGCACCGGTAAGTTTGATGGAATATTGTGATGGTTTCATTTTGTCTAATATTAATGATTTGATTGAGAACAAACCGACTGTTCCATATTCCCTAAAGCGATTTACTGAAGCCGTTGAATTTGCGGTTTTATATGAGGGTAGCATCAGTTCATCAAGAATATACGAATACACATCAACACTTGTAACCCGACTAAAGCATTTAAGCGAAAGTGAGCAAGGAAGCTTTTTCGATAAAACTGAGTTTACAACCATAGAAGACTATATAAAAAGCATCATCGGAGAATCGCAACTCTTAAACATTGATATTAGCAGTTTGGATGATACTGCTACTGAGGTTGTGACCAAAGTCTTTTGCAAAATGTTATTTGATTACATGCGCTCATTAAAGCCACGGAATGCTATGCCTGTTAATCTTATATTAGAGGAGGCACATAGATTTGTGCGTTCAGATATGGATTACGGGGTTTTGGGATATAACATATTTGAGAGGATTGCTAAGGAGGGACGGAAATTTGGACTATTAATGGGGATTTCTTCTCAACGCCCAAGTGAATTATCAAAAACTGTAGTCTCACAATGTAGTAATTTCATAATTCATAAAATTCAAAATCCTGATGATATACAGTACATCTCAAGAATGGTTCCGTATGTTAACCAAGGAATAGTCGACAGAATTACATATCTACGCCGTGGACACGCTCTAGTGTTTGGTACTGCAATCAACCTTCCAACACTTACAGCATTTGATAAAGCTAATCCTACTCCCAATAGCGGCAATTCCAACATAGTGGAGAAATGGTATTTATAAAGATAATATATATAAGAATACGGATGTTCGTTGTAATCTTACAACAGTTATAAACAAATTAATTAGTAGTATATCGATTTATATTCCCAATATTTGTACTGTAAACATTACCAACAATAAAGAAAATAGATAAAATACAGTTTATATTTAAAGCTATCGATGTGCTGACAGCAAGATAGGAAAAGGTCTCACTAGTTAGTGCGACCTTTTCCTCAATTTTTCTTTTTTCGGTTGGGGAAACTGGCCTCCAGCCATGTTTCAAACTCAGTCAGTGTGATCTTTCCGTCGGTACACTCGTCCCGTTTGGTCATCGCCTGATATTTCCACTTTTTGAAATCATACTCTTTGATCTGGCGTACACGCACACGGGCGGCATAGCGTTTATAATACTTTTGATATAGCGGAATGGCGGCGTTGTCCGCCATTTTCTTTTTATAGTTTTCCTGCGCCGCAAGCTCCTGACAGTTCCGTGTTTCGCCCTCTGCCACACGGTCACAGTAGTTTGTATCATAGTTACCTTTCATAATGAAGTATCTGCCGCAGCGCTTGCATTTGCGAAACCGAACAGACTTTGTAAGCATCTCCCAAAGCTCAAATATCAGCATATTTTCTATGGAGGAGCATTGGAATCGTGTCAGCGGCTCGCATGGCAATACAGAAATAGTCTCGAGATCTTCCTGAAGAATACGATGTTCTACGCAAAAATTCTGCATCTCATCGTTTTTGTATTCTTCGTTTTTGGGATCAATAAATTGCGCCGGATTGAAATAATTGCCGAGTGGATTTTGCCCCAATTCGGGATAATCAAAAATGTATTGATACTCATATCGGGCGGTACAGTGATTTGCTCTGCAATAAAGAGCATAACGCTGATTAGCGCTCATTTTTTTCAAAACAGAGGGATGATACTCCTCATCAAAAACAAAGGTAATCAATTCCATTAGCCTTGTTTGAAGGGCTTTCAGGTATGCAAGATACGCTGAAAGCTCTTTTTTTGTGCACTTTTTCAGAAAAGGAGGAAACAGCATGGTATACAAAGACGAATGTATCACAGGCCGAAAGTGTTTGACCGTTTCTGCAAGGCGGAGGTAATCAAAAACCTTTTGTTCAGCTTCCGATTCAAATGGAATCGGATCAGTTTCACGTTCTTCTTCAAACGTCACTTTATTACTGTTATATGCTGTTTCAAAGTCGGCATACAGAAAGTTTAATAACCCTTCCCCCAAAGGAAATTCTACACTACCGCCGCTGAATGGAATAAGTCTGCCAACTTCAATTTCGCTTTCATCTGAATCTAAATCGGGATTTGGAACCATCTGCATAGACGGAAAGCATTCAAAATTGGTAGGAAGCATATCGCAAACGCTCAAATAAATTTTAAGTTCCTCGTCTGTTTGATCGGGCGGTACAAAAAAAGCATTTCTTCTTCCGCAGGCAAGCTCGGAAAGGACGGAAAGCCGTTCTTTCGGGATACTACGACCGGCGGCATCCGCCTCGGAAAACTCATAGCTTTCCGGCACGGCAATAGAAATGTTTTTTTGTTCCGAATCGCACCACACCAGATTTTTCATCTTTCCCTGAAGCTCTTCGTTAACGGAATCAAGAATTTGAAGCGTTGATTTTTTATCCATACTCTCACCTTTATTTTTAGAAAATGTCGAATTGACGAATATTAGAAAATTAATATCATTACAAACAACATTGTACAAAAGTATTGTCCTGATGTCAATACACGAATATAATAAATTTGAAAATTAAGATTTAAAAAAAATAATTTTCTAAAATTAAATGACCGTCCGAAGGATGCAAACCGCCATGACTTTGCCAAAAGGCAAACGAGCGCCTGAGCTGAAAAAACGGCAGCTTGGGACTACACAGCGCCCGCCGACAAGCGGGAGTGCCTGTAGGAATCTTAGGGTGCAACGGCGGCGGATACCGGCAGCGCAGGATTCCTCAACCGGTATCCGATTTTACATAGCTGTAAAGGAGGAATGGAAGCTATGAAAAAATCAGAGCTCAAAGAGCTTTATCAGATGATGTTTCCGGAATATCCGGACATTGTGACCGTCCGGCAGCTTCGGGAAATGCTGGGCATCAGTCGTCAGCTTGCCTATGACTTGATTGCCGACGGCGAGGTGCAGGCAATTAAAATCGGCAATAGTTTCAAAATCCCGAAAGTCAGTGTGATTAACTTCGTGACTGAAGAGAAAAAGGAGGTGAAATCCAGTGCCTGAACGAATCGAGCTCACGCCGTCCCAGCGCAGGCGGTGCAATCGGCTGATTAAAAAGCTGTGCGCCAATTA
>CALVMT010000029.1 GCA_944347775.1 uncultured Clostridia bacterium
AGTCTGTACAACGACGTGCTTATCCTTTTGCGCCAGAACAGCCCAAACATCGGCTGTGTTGTCTTTTTCCATCAATGCGCCTGTTGGGCAGACTCTTACGCACTGCCCACAACCTACGCAGGAGACGTCTGCCAGGTCGCGGTCAAAAGCAGTGTTGATATAAGTCGCAAAACCGCGGTTAATTGGGCCGATGGCGCCGATTCCCTGTGTTGCCTGGCAAACAGCAACACAACGCCGGCAAAGTACGCATTTATTGTTGTCGCGAATAAGATAGGGAGCGGAATCGTCAATCGGATATTCTCTGCGATACCCCTCATAGTGAGATTCTTCAACCCCCATTTCATTACAGAGTTTTTGGAATTCACATTTGCCGCTTTTTTCGCAGGAAAGGCATTTTTTATCGTGTACGGATAATAGCAGTTCGAGGTTATTTCTACGGGCACGGAAAACGCGCTCTGAGTTGGTAATAATGTTCATACCTTCTTCCGCTTTGATCACGCAGGAAGCAACCAAGCGGCCGTTGGCTTCTACCAGGCAAATCCGGCAAGCGCCGATCTCATTAATTTCTTTAAGCCAGCATAGCGTAGGAATCTTAATTCCGACACTGTGAGCTGCTTCCAGTATGGTAAGGCCCTCTTCTACTTCGTAAGGCAGGCCGTTAATTGTAATATGAATCATAAAGTGGCTCCCTCCTTATTTCTTCTCGATAGCGCCAAATTTACACTTTTCCATGCAGGCGCCGCATTTAATACACTTTGTCGTATCGATGGTATGCGGATTACGCACAGTGCCGGTAATGGCATCTGCCGGACAAACTCTGGCACACATCGTGCATCCTTTACATTTGTCCGGATTGATTCGATAATGTAGCAGGGCTTTGCAAACGCCGGCCGGACATTTCTTTTCTGTAATGTGCGCGATGTATTCGTCGCGGAAGTAGCGCAATGTAGAGAGAACAGGGTTTGGTGCGGTCTGTCCAAGTGCGCAAAGCGAACTTGCCTGAATATGCGCGGCCAATTCTTCCAGACGGTCAAGATCCTCCATTTCTCCTTTGCCGGAAGTGATTTTATCCAGCAATTCCAAAAGACGCTTCATTCCGATACGGCATGCAGTGCATTTTCCGCAGCTTTCATCGATGGTAAACTCGAGGAAGAACTTGGCGATATCGACCATACAAGTGTCTTCGTCCATGATGATCAGACCACCCGAACCGACAATACTGCCTACTGCCTTTAAGCTCGCATATTCGATTGGTGTATCGATAAGTGAAGCGGGAATACAACCTCCGGAAGGTCCGCCGGCCTGTGCAGCTTTAAATTTTTTGCCTCCTGGTATACCGCCTCCAATTTCTTCAACAACTTTGCGCAGTGTTGTGCCAAGAGGAATTTCGACAAGGCCGGTATGATTAATTTTTCCGCCTAAGGCAAAGACTTTTGTCCCTTTTGCGCCGTCCGGGCCATATTGAGCATACCATTGACCACCTTTAATCAGGATCTGCGGGATAACAGAGTAGGTCTCTACGTTATTTAACAACGTTGGTTTTTCAAACAACCCCTGGTTGGCTGGGAAAGGCGGGCGGACACGTGGCTCACCGCGTTTACCTTCAATAGAACGCATAAGTGCGGTTTCCTCGCCGCAGACAAACGCGCCTGCGCCAAGCCGTAGCTCAATATCAAAATCAAATCCGGTTCCAAGGATATTTTTGCCAAGCAGACCGAGCTCTCTAGCCTGTGCAATCGCAATGTTGAGATGCTCAACGGCAATCGGATATTCTGCGCGGACATAGATATAACCTTGATGCGAACCGACAACATAGCCGGCAATCGCCATTGCCTCCAAAACGGAGTGCGGGTCACCTTCCAAAACCGAACGGTTCATGAACGCGCCGGGATCTCCTTCGTCGGCATTGCAGCAGACATATTTTTCGTCGCCTTTGGCATTGCGGGTAAATGTCCATTTCAGGTAAGTCGGGAATCCTGCACCGCCTCTTCCCTTGAGGCCGGAGATTTCCAGTTCTTTAATGATTTCGTCGGCCGTCATATGAAGAAGTGCTCTAGCCAAAGCTTGATAGCCGTCGCGTGCAATATAGTGATTAATATTATCAGGGGCAATAACTCCGCAGTTGCGCAGGACAACACGTTCCTGTGAACCATAGAAAGGGGTCTGCGTATATTTTAAAATTCCATCGCCCTGGACTGTTTCCTGGTAAAGATATTCGCGGATGGGCTGACCGCCGATGATATGCTTTTCAATAATCTCGGGGATATGATCCATTTCGAGATGTGCATAGAAGCAACCGTCCGGCTGGGTAATCATGACCGGGCCAAGCGCACACAAACCAAAGCAGCCTGTTTTAATGACGGCAACTTTTTCTTCCAGACCATGCAGACGGACTTCTTCCTGCAATTTTTCATAGAGTTTATGGCTGCCAGAAGAGGTGCAGCCGGTACCGCCGCAGATCAAAATTTGTTTTTCATAGCCCTCCATTTGGGCTTTTGCGATGTCTTTTAACGCATTTAGTTCAGCAAGTGATCGAATCATGATATGGTAACCTCTCTTTAATCCTGATACTCGGCAAGAATTTTGTCGAGATCGTCCGGGGTCAGATTGCCGTAGACCTTTTCGTTGATGGTCATGACCGGTGCCAGGCCGCAAGCGCCTACACAACGGCAAGCCTCGAGGGAAAATTTGCCATCGGGTGTGCATTCTCCCGGAGCAATACCGAGTTTTTCTGCCAATTTATCAAAAATAATACCGCTTCCCTTGACATAACACGCCGTTCCGAGGCAGACGGAAATTTTATATTTCCCTTTGGGCTGTAAAGAGAAAAGCGTATAGAAAGTAACAACGCCGTATACTTCACTGAGAGGAACGTCCAACCCTTCCGCTACCATTTTCTGTACTTCAATGGGAAGGTAGCCATAAATTCCCTGCGCAGCCTGCAAGACAGGCATTAAAGCACCGGCCTGATGTTTATGTTTTTCAATGACCTCTTTTAAATCAGTTTCCTGCTCAGGCGTACCGGAAAAAGCCGGGCCACCGCAGGAACATTTGTTAGACATATACATATCCTCCTTGATATTGTTTGGTTATTCTTCATCTCATTATAAGGTAACACTACAATCTTATCATGAAATGCGTTGAATTTCAATTGACTATATGCGAAAAAAGCGCATAAACAGAGGTTTTTTTCGATATTGCATAATAAGCAAAGGAAAAATGCATTTTGCCGGATGTGTCCGCAGCGCCGGCGGCAGTTCGCAAAAAAATATGCAATCCGTTTTAAGAAATTGGTTGCATACCGAATTTTTATGATATACTATATATGAATGGTTATTTGGGTATGCGAAAAGGAGAAAAAAATTGATGCAGACGGTAAAAATGCGCATCTGCCCTATGGAGGAGGAACAGATGCGGCAATATCTGGCCTGGTGCTATGCGCCGCCTTACGATTTTTATAATATTCCCGCCGAGCATTGGGAGGAAGAGCTTCAAGAAATGCGGGAGGGGAACTGGTTTGCAGTTTTAAAGGGAGAAAAACTGCATGGATTTTATGAATTTACTTTTTCGCCCGAAGGGGTGGAGATAGGTTTGGGCCTCAGCCCCGAGGCAGCCGGCTGGGGCGAGGGAACTGTGTTTATGCGCCATGGGCTGGAATTTTTGAAAAACCATTTTGGCTATCGGGGCAAGGTGATGCTGCGGGTGGTGGATTGGAATGTGCGCGCACGCAAGGTATATGAGCGCACCGGCTTTCGGCAGACAGGTTCCGAGCAGGCGGTAAGCTGGGGGCGGCCGGTTTGTTTTCTGCGCTATGAGCGGGTCATCGGGCAGCCGGAGGAAGCGTTGGCCGAGGCAGATGCGGAAAATGGGCAGCAGGCATAAAGCAATGGCCCGGATGCGCGAACCAAATAAATGGCAGGAAAGCATTGCAGCCTTCAGGGATGGCGGAAGATAAAGTTTGCACCAGAAAAGTTCAGGCTCCGATCATTTGGCAAAAGGCCGATTGAACTCGGAATTTTGTCGGGAAGAGAGCGGGATTTCAGCAGAAAATTTTGCAGAATATATAAAAAAACGGCTGACCGGAAAACCGGTCGGCCGTTCTTTTTTTTGAAAATGGTCCCATGCCGCTGGGCAGAGGAATGCTCAGTGGCTGCGGTAGAAGTTGATGAGGCAGCCGTCCAGCAGGATCTGCTTCTCATCCTCAGTCAGCTCGCCCAGGGTGAGCGTTGCCTCGCCCACGATGCTGCCATCGCGGAGGATGCAGGCCTGCACGGGTGCGCCGCTCTGCACTGCCTCGCGCACATGGGGGATAAACACGTAATCTCCCACCCGGTATGCATCGGCATCGGCAGTCAGGAAGGGCAGCATACCCCAGTTAATAAGGTTTGAACGGTAGCGTTTTGTGGCATATTCCTTTGCAAGATTTGCTGCCCCTCCGAGAACACGCTGACAGCTTGCGGCTTGTTCGCGAGCGGAGCCGTCTCCCGGTTTGTTGGCATAAATCGTACTGCCAATGACAATCTCCCTTGGCTTAAGATCAGGAAACTTTTCATGAAGTATGCGGTAAACCTCTGCTATTTCTTCGTCTGCCTCGCAGGGGCATTGGCCTGCTTCGCGGGCAGTTTCTATGCGCTGCACGATCTTTGCACGCTTGACATAATTCGGATCTTTTCGAGAAAGCGTAAATTCTGCAAGGCGCAGCGGATTAGAACGGAAAGACGAAGTTTCTCCTGATGGGATAAGCTCATCGGTTGTGGTCACGGCGTCAGTAATATGCGAGACCACTTTCAGCAACAGATGAGATGTAAGTTCGGGCATCGTGGGCCAATCTTTAATGTTGGGACCCATGCGTAGTTCACTTTGCGGGTCGGCTTTGCCGCGTCCGTCGTAGACACGCTTTGCATAAATCCCTGCATCGAAATGGTATGGGCGAGTATGGTATTCTTTGCAAAGACTTGTTGCGGGGGTCAATTTTCCCCCATGAATCGCGGTTGCAGCAATGGAGAGTGCATCCATCAGCGCGACACAGGCAAGCTGGCCTTCGCCGGGTTTAGAACCTTCGCGGTTGGGGAAATTTCGTGTAGTATGGCGAATAGAGAATTCGCCGTTAGCAGGAGTGTCTCCGGCGCCAAAGCATGGGCCGCAGAAACATTCGCGTAAAAGCGCTCCGGAAGCCATCATTTTGGCTGCGGCTCCGTTGCGAA
This sequence comes from uncultured Clostridia bacterium, assembly GCA_944347775.1. Taxonomy (GTDB): domain Bacteria; phylum Bacillota; class Clostridia; order Christensenellales; family Christensenellaceae; genus QANA01. Next base: position 5,205 of record CALVMT010000029.1, read on the forward strand.
GTAGTTCTAAATATACGGGTTGGCTGCCCGGGTAGAGGCTGAGTGTAAACGCGCCGTTACCTACAGACTCGCCTTCTAAAATATCGGCAACCTGACAGAGGCTATCGAAGGTTCCGCCGGAACAGCCGGCGATAATGCCCTGATCCACATGGAAAGCACCGTCGTAATACTTGGATTTAAGATCGATGCCGACGCCACGCTTACCGAATTGTTCGGCAATCATTTTTTCAGTTTTATCCAGAATATCAGGCGCATTGGCAAGAAATTCCTCGATGGTATAAACATTGCTCGGATGGAAAGGCATGGCGATGACGGGCTTAATTTTGGATAAATCGATCAGGATTGCACCATCGTAATAGGCGAGTTCGGCGGGGGCTAGTTTGGCATAATCCTGCGGTCGGCCGTGAATTGAGAGATAATTTTGCGTCTTTTCATCGGTCTGCCAAATAGAACTCCAGCAAGTTGTCTCGGTTGTCATGACGTCGATGGCATTTCTGTATTCCATAGGTAAGTCGGAAATACCATCGCCTACAAATTCCATGACTTTGTTTTTCACATAGCCGTTTGCATAGGTTGCGCCTACAATGCTGAGCGCAACATCGTGTGGGCCGACGCCGGGCTGCGGTTTTCCAGTCAGATAAACGGCAATTACTTCAGGCAGTGTAATATCGTAAGTCCGGCCGACAAGTTGCTTTGCAAGCTCTCCTCCTCCTTCGCCGACTGCCATGGTTCCGATTGCGCCATAACGTGTGTGGCTGTCCGATCCGAGAATCATTCGGCCGCAGCCGGCCATCATTTCTCGGTTATAGCTGTGGATAACCGCCATATTGGTAGGGACATATATGCCGCCGTATTTTTTTGCGGCGGAAAGCGCAAACTTATGGTCGTCTTCGTTAATGGTACCGCCAACCGCACATAGGCTATTGTGGCAATTTGTCAGCACATAGGGCATGGGAAATATCTTCATGCCGCTTGCCCGAGCCGTCTGTATAATGCCGACATAGGTAATATCGTGGGAAGTCAGGCTGTCAAAGCGCAGTTTAAGGTGCGCCATGTCCTTGGCTGTATTATGCTTTTGCAGAATACCATAGGCTATGGTGCCTTTTTTTGCTTCCTCACGGTTGAGCGTTCTGCCTAATCTGGCGGATGCTTCCTGCTCGTCCAGCAATTGTGTGCCGTTTAGCAGGTATACCCCTGAATCAAATAATTTCATATGCCTCTCCTCTTTTATAAAATCATCAACAAATCATTAAACATCATCATTTTACCATGAATATTAAAGTTTTTAAACTGCAGCTCCGTCAAAATTTTTGCCTTTCAGGCAGAAATATCAGGAGTGGAAAAATTTTCATCAAAAATTTTTATTGCAAAGGATTTCCTTTTATTTACAAATCCGTAAAATAAATGATATGATAACAATAATGATTTGTCTGACCGAAAGGAAGTGGGGTTGCCGTGTGTCATGAGATGAAATGCCTTGCGCTTGGCGCAGGCGCAATTGGAAAGTCGGTGAGCGGTTATATTTTTACGCAGCTTGGTTTTTCGTTTTGTTTTGCAGAAGTTGATGATCAGGTGATTTTGGATATTAACCGTCGTGGCGGATATGACCTATATGTCGCTGCGGGTGGAGAGCAGATGAAAAAAGAGAAGATTCGCGGGATTTGCGCTCGGGCAGTAGATGATCCGAAAACGGCGGAATTTGCTCAAGATGCCGATTTTATCGTTACTTCCGTAGGTGAAATGAATTTGCGCGCAGCGGCAGCAAGTATTGCCGGGTGGCTCGCCGAGCGTAACGGGAATAAACGCCTTGCTATCCTGCTTTTTGAAAACGGGAGCGGATTAAAACAGGTGGTTGAGCAGGAGCTGATAAAAAAATTAGGTGCTCTGCCCGACTATGTGAGTATATCGCATGCATCAATCGAACGCATCTCCAAAAAGATTGTATGGGACGACGGGCGTATTGATGGGGTAAGCGAGGAATTTATTCCGCCGGTTTTGACAAGGCGCGAATTAGCAGATACGGAACTTAGGTGGCATACCGATTATTTTGAACTGGCCGATGATGCACAACGTTACTATTATAGGAAATTGTATCTTAATAATATTGGTCACGCGGTGCTTGCATATATGGGAAGCAAAAAAGGATATATGACAACTGTTGATGCAGTAGAAGATGATGAGATACTTGATGCGCTTTGGGCGGTCTGGGGTGCTGCAGGTGAAATGGTGCGGTTGAAATTTGCGTTTAACGAGCAGGAAGTAGATGAATATTTTGCAGGGCGTCTGCAATGTTATAAAAATAAAGTTCTTGCGGACCCGCTTGCCCGCCTGGCGCGAAATCCTATGAGAAAACTTGGACGATATGAACGCATTATCGGGGCGGCGGAGCTGTGCTATAATTACGGTATTGCTCTTGACGCGTTCGACCCGCTTTTATATTGTGCAATAAATTATTTTAATTTTAATGACGAGCAAAGTATTCGTCTGGCTATTTTAAAGGAACGCAAAGGTGTGGAAGCGGTGCTCAAAGAGGTATGCGGGCTGGATCCGCAAAGTGCGTTTTTTGACCGCCTAATGCACGGATACATAGAACAATCTTACCGTTATATCTGATATTTATCAATCGGAAAATGCGGTGAAAAAAGCGGCTTATGCCGCTTTTTTATACCCCAGAAAGATTTTCTTGCCGCGAAAAAAAACGAAAAAATACTAGTTTTATCGAAATAAAAAAAGGCACTGTCGCAGCCGGAAAGAGCGTGATATGCTTGATCTGAAAGGAAGGTAAAAATGCGGATAGTTATTTTGTTTTTTGCGGTAATTTTTTTATTAGGTTGTTTTTATTCGTGCGCTTATCCCGCGCGCAATGCTGTCTATTCGGTAAGCGGGGAAGCGGCAGCGAATAAAGCATGGGGAAGCTGCAAAAAAATGCAGGGGGAGTGCCGTGCAATTTGTCTGTTTGCGCAGGATGCGTCACAGACTTGGACAGATTCAGAGGCTGAGCAGGCTCTTTATTTACTTGAACAGGCCGCAAAACTGTTGGAGGAACAGGCAGAGCGCTGTAATCGACGTTTTTATCTGTGTTGTCCACAAAATTTAGATTCTCGGCAGGTTTTATCTGTACAATATAGCGGTGATTTTTCCGGCAGTGGAGAAGACGGTATGCTTGTAAATTCTGCGGCGGAAGAATGGCTGAAAGGCAGCTTGTTTACTTCTCTTGCAGAAGATACAGCCTACATCATTTTTGTCAATGCGGCAGGGCAAAGTTATGCTTTACCCCGGCTTACGCTGACAGAGACCGAGCTTTGTCGTGAAAAAGTTGTTGTCTATGTAAAGACAACCGATGTAAAACAGCTCGCCGCGCTGATCGCCAGCCTGTTTGGCCGCGACAATACACTGTTTGACGGTGAAATTTGGAATGGGGAGAATTTCAGTAAAGAGTTTATACAATATTTGGATTTGCGTTAAGAGAGGCAAATTTTCAATAGAAAAACCGGTCCGACTTTGGCCATCAGGCAGAGTTCGGACCGGTTTTTTCTAGGCGGTATATGCTGCGAATTTTCGGCTACCAGATCAACTGTAATGCATGGTTTTTCACCGCGATATCCGCACAGGCAAAATCTCCCTTATATTCGCCGTCGATCGTCCAGGGCAAAGGAGCGTCGGCACTCAAACGGATGGCAGAGGTTTGACAGTAAAAAATCTCCGGGCAATCGGAATACTGCCGCCGGCGAACAGCCCGCATAACGTGGGCAAGATTTGCGGGAGAATGCAATTTTCTGACCAAGAAGACCTCGTAAAGGCCATCTGCAACTTGCACAACACCTTCTTGAAATTTAATAATTCCGCCAATCGCGACACAGTTGGAAATACCACCGAAAAAAAATTCGTCACTAAAACATTGCCCATTCACTTCGACGCGCATATGATAGTTCTTTAAGTGAAACAGGCTTTTTGCTCCGCCTAGAACATATGCGCCGTAACCAAGGCGGTTTTTTAATTTTTGCGGCGTGGCGTATGAAGAATCAGTAAACGCACCAAAAGAAACGACACTGCCAAAACAATACTCATTAAACAGCCCAAGGTCAAAAGGGTGAGTTTTCCCTGAGACTGCTTTATCAGCTGCTGCAGTAATCTGCTTTGGAATGCCAAGTGTATCGCCAAGCAGATTAGTGGTGCCGGCCGGAATACATAAAAGGGGTTTCCTCTGTTCTGCGGGCAGGCGATAGAGCGCAGTCATTATCTCGTTTAATGTTCCATCTCCGCCGCATCCACCTACGATATCGTAATTCGAAATATGTGCAAGGGTAAGAGAGGTTGCATCTGCTTTCTGCTTTGTAAGATAAGTATCCACATCATAAGAAGAGCAAAGGCTGCGACAAAGCGCTTCGCGCTGGGCAATTCCTCTTAGCCTGCCTGATATGGGATTGATAATTAACATCAGTTTTTTTCGCATAATTTTTCTCCACAGTTCAGTTTCCGAACAGGATATCGTAATAATCCTCTTCCAGGATGTATTTCGCATAGGAGACTTTGTTCTTTACGATGTTGGATATATTTTTAATATAAGCATTTTGCTCATCTTCGCTGGCAAAGCTAACACCCTGCGCTGCGACAAATTCATGAGTAGAAGCATTATAAGAGCCTTTATCCGTAATCCAGCTGTAATTGCGAAACAATACGAGCGGTGCAGCATCTGAAAAGACATCGCGTCCGCTTAACAGGCGTGAGTCATATTCTAGGCCAAACAGGTTGGAAACGGTCGGCAGAATATCAAGGCTGTAGCATGGTTCGTCAACAACAATCGGATCTTGGTCTTCAAGGCAGCCGCTCCAGATAATCAGCGCGTTTTTATGTAGCTCAAAATTGGTTTCTATCGTATGGCCGGCCAATTCATTGATGTAACGGTATTTTTCGGTCTTATCTGCGGATTCCGTTTCCAAACCATAAGGATAGTGGTCTGCGGTAAGCACAATGACAGTATCATCTGCTTTCCCGGCTGCTTCAAGCTGCCCAATCAGATACTCCATGGCGTACTCCAGCTCCAAGTTGCAGGCCAGATAAGCTTTGCACGGCTCAGAATAGGGAAGGTCTGCAACGGCATCCTTATTCCGATAGGCCATCATATTGCCCGAAAAATTATATTCAGCATGCCCACTTACCGTCATATAGTAAATGTTAAACGGCTGTGTGGAATTAATGTAATCTGAAATGGTATGTTGCATCATTTGCAAATCCGAACGCGGCCAAACTTTATCGAGACCTTCCAAACCACTACCTATGGCAATAAACTTGGAATAACCGAGATTGGGATGTGTCAGATTACGACCGTAATAGGTATTTGAGTTATTATGATAGGCAAGGGAAAGATATCCAAGGCGCGTCAATTGGTTGCCAAGTGTAAAATAAAGGTTGTTTTCAGCGCTTGCCTTCATGCTGTTAACCCCCGCTTTAGGGACAAGACCAAGTAAGTGTGAGTACTCCCCGTCCGAAGTGCTGACACCCCAGGCCGGCTGGTAATAGTTGGTAAAATTAATACCCTTTGTTGCCATACGGTATAGGGTAGGCGTACGCTGCGGATCAATCACATAGTGCGAAAATGCTTCAGCGGTAATGACAATCAGGTTTTTACCCTTAAACAGTCCGGTATATTCGTTTTGCTTGGTTGCAGGCTGCGAAGCAAAGTATTTGTGCATGGAAAGCAGCGTCTCATCAGTGGTGTTGGCGATAAGCGAATTAAAGTCAATATCCATGATGTTATCGCCGTATTCCACAGGGACAATGCTCTCGGAACCTTGCTCCGGATCGTCCGGATCATCCACGGGCAACAACGTCGAAGAATCAATTTCGGGCATCTTTGCTTTAGGTGTGCCGAAGATAAGATACTGTGCATCCAATCGGAAGCCGGTAACCAAACCAAAACGCATGGAAGATTCGGTAATGTTAAATTCGGAAGTATAGTACTCCCGGCTGGTGACAATACCGGAAGAAGAACATAGCACGCCGATTATCGCAATTCCATAGCAGATAACGCAAAGTGCTGCCGGTGCAAGCTTGGAAATCAGGGGCGGAATACGGTGGGAAACCGGTTCTTTAAAGACAATACAGTAAACGACCAGCGGGATAAAATAAAGCACAACAATATGAAAACTTTTAAGGACTAGGTTGACTGCTGTACCAAAATAGCTGCGCATCATCTCGCCTGCCGACTGGAACATGACGGAAATCCCCATAAAAAAAGTAAAAAACTGTTTGCAGAAAAATTCCACCAAAAAGAGTAAGGTAAAAAAGGCGATGACGCTGATGCTGGCAATACGAATCGCCCTCGTTTTTTTCAGTAAATGACATAGGCTGTAGAATAGAAACCCTGCCGAAAGCGAGAAAAAAAAGACATAAAAAAAGTATTTAAATACTGATTCCCCAAGAGCGATGCGCAGCAGAAGCTCATCATATAAAAACATAAGGGGAAAGAACGCAATAAGCCACAGTGATTTTGCCTCAGAGGCTTCTCTTAAGCGGCGAGGTCTGGTATATTTTTCAGGCTTATTATTAAAATTTTGGAATTGCTCGGAAGAGTTGCGGTGAAGTGACGATTTTTTCTTGGCATAAGCGCCTTGATAGGAATAAATTTTTCTCATGATACAAAAGCCCTTTAATCTATCATTACGATAATCAAAAAAACGGTAAAATTATTTGCCTTTTCTATCCTATCACAATTTAAAAAATAGTTCAATCAGAATACAGCACAAAAAAGTAAATGATTTTGAAATAAGAGAAGACATAAAAATACTGCGTTATCGCAAAAAAATGATATAATCATTATATACAAATATGAAATTCGGGCGGAAAGAAGGTATGCGCCGTAAGGGAGGAAAAATCGTGAAAAAGATTTTGTGCTTTGGCTCGTTAAATATTGATTATACCTATCGGGTGCCGCATTTTGTAAGCAAAGGGGAGACGCTCGCTGCGTCGTCTTTGACATTATTTAGCGGAGGAAAGGGCTTAAATCAGGCAATTGCGTTGGCCAAAGCGGGAGCACCCGTGTATATGGCGGGAGCCATTGGTCAGGATGGCCTTTTTTTAGTAGAGCAGTTAGCAGGCGCAGGGGTAGATGTTTCGTTTGTCAGTGTCCGAACCGATGTCCGGACGGGCAATGCTATTATCCAAAATGATGACGCCGGAGATAACTGCATTTTATTATATGGCGGCGCAAACCGTTCGATCACACGAGCGCAGGTAGATGAAGTGTTGGCGCATTTTTCTGCCGGGGATTTTCTGCTTTTGCAAAATGAGATTAACGAGCTTGGTTATATTATTGAACAGGCGCATGCCTGCGGTATGCGCATCATTTTTAATCCTTCTCCGATGGAGAATGATCTGTTGACGCTGCCTCTTAAACAGGTAGACTGTTTTTTGGTTAATGAAAAGGAAGCGGCACAGCTTCTTCAAAAGGCAACGATAGAGCCTGCGGATACGGAGAAGCAGTGTATGTTGCTCGCTCAAAAATTTGAAAACGCTATGGTTGTGTTGACTTTGGGTGAAAATGGTGCAATGCTTGCTAAAAATAAAGAGATATTTTTCCAGCCGGCTTATCGGGTAGAAACGGTGGATACGACAGGGGCAGGAGATACATTTAGCGGATTTCTGATCGCCGGGCTTCTTTACGGCCTATCAATACAAGAGGCGTTGAGGCAAGCCGCGGCAGCTTCTGCTATTGCTGTAACGCGTCCGGGTGCGGCGATGTCTATTCCGGGGCAAGATGAAGTAGCTGACTTTTTGCGGGAGAGAAAATGATGCAAATAATTTTGTTTGACCTGGATGATACCTTACTGGATTTTAAGCATGCCGAGCAGGCTGCGATAGAGCAGACGCTGCTCAGGCTTGGAATTTGCCCGAAGCAGGAAACATTGCGCCGATATAGTGAGATAAATAAGGCGCAGTGGATGCTTTTGGAAAAAGGTGAATTGAGCCGGGCGGAGCTAAAGGTGCGTAGATTTTGCCGGTTGTTTTCTGAATTGGGTGAGGACTGTTCTGCCCGTCAGGCCGCCGCTATTTATGAGGAGGCGCTTGCCGGGCGCCATGAGCTTATTTTGGGGGCTGAAATATTGCTAAAACAACTTTATGGGCGCTGCCGCATGTACGGCGTAACTAACGGTACAGCTGCCGTGCAGAAAAAAAGAATGGCCATTTCTGGGCTTTCGCGTTATTTTTCCGGTTTGTTTATTTCCGAAGAGGTCGGTGTGCCTAAACCCCAAAAAGCCTATTTTGATTACTGCTTTTCGCATATTCCGGAATTTTGTCGGGAGAAAACACTGATCGTGGGCGACAGCCTTACTTCGGATATTCTGGGCGGGCGCAATGCGGGTATCTATACTGTCTGGTTTAATCCCAAAAAGGAAATGCAGAAAGAAGAAATTTTCCCAGATGCGCAGATTCACAGCTTGAATGAGTTGCTTCCCTTGCTGAAACAGTTGGAAAACCAAGAAGGGGGAAAGTCAGGAAACACTTCTGTGTAAAATGATAAAAGGCAAATCGGTAATATAAAATCATATGGTTGCTGTGGTATAATCGCAAACAAAAAACGGGCAAATAAATGCCCGTTTTTTGTTTTTATCAGCCAAGTAGCGCGCGATCATTAGAGAATTGCTCACCAGAGAGTTTTTCAAATTCATGCAGAAGATCCTCTACTTTAAGTTTCTTTTTTTCTTCTCCTGCAATATCTAAGATGATGCGCCCTTCGTAAAACATCAAGAGCCGGTTGCCGTGCATAATGGCATCGCGCATGTTATGCGTAACCATCATGGCGGTAAGGTGATTTTCCGCAATAATCTGATCGGAAATTTCCAATACTTTTGCGGCCGTCTTGGGATCAAGTGCAGCAGTATGTTCATCAAGCAACAAGAGCTTCGGTTTCTCCAGAGTAGCCATAATCAGCGTAAGTGCCTGCCTCTGGCCGCCGGAGAGCAGGCCGACCTTAGTGGTCATACGCTGTTCCAGGCCAAGCCCCAGGGAAGCAAGCTTGCTGCGGAAGAACTCCCGTTCTTTTGGTGTAACTGCCCAGCGCAGTGAACGCGATTTTCCGCGACGCGAGGCCAGGGCAAGATTTTCTTCGATGTTCATATTTCCGGCGGTGCCGGTCATCGGGTCTTGAAATACACGGCCGAGATATTTGGCCCGTTTGTATTCCGGCAAACGGGTAACGTCAATGCCATCGATAAGGATACTGCCCGAATCAATGGGAAATACACCGGCAACTGCATTAAGCGTAGTGGATTTTCCGGTACCGTTTCCGCCGATGATGGTGACAAATTCCCCATCCTGTAAAGTCAGTGTAACGCCATTTAAGGCAACCTTTTCATTTACCGTACCTGCATTAAATGTTTTGCGGATATTTTTTAATTCAAGCATGGCGATGACCTCCCCATTTTAACCGAGAAAACAACTTTGCCTTTAGATGCGGCATGGACAAAAACAAAGCGACAATAAGTGCAGAAAACAGCTTAAGGTCGGTTGTCGAAAGCCCGAGCTGTAAAACAAGTGCTATAATTGCAAAGTATAGAATCGAGCCAATGACAACGCTAAACAGTTTGAGGGCAAAATTGCGGAATATCTTTCCGAAAATGACCTCTCCCATGATGATGGCGGCCAGCCCGATAACAATGGCGCCGCGCCCCATATTGACGTCGGCACTGCCCTGATACTGTGCATAAAGTCCTCCTGCCAGGCCGACCAGCCCGTTGGAGAGAACTAGTCCGAGAACTTTGTTCCAATTGGTATTAATCCCTTGAGCGCGTGCCATATTGGGGTTATTGCCCGTTGCGCGAATAGAGTGACCGACCTCCGTTCCGAAAAACCAATAGAGAATGGCAATGAGAAAAATACAGAACAACGCCCCCACAATAATGGCTTCCGGAATATAGCGCAGACTGACAACCAGATCATATTTATCTACGCTGATTGCCTGGTTAGATTTGCCCAAGATCCGCATGTTGACAGAATATAGGCCAAGTTGTGTAAGAATACCGGAAAGTATTGCGGGAATGCCGCAGACAGTGTGAAAAAGTCCGGTGACCAACCCGGAAAGCATGCCGGCTCCAACCGCGGCAAGAAGCGCCAGATATGGATTGGTATCGTTCAGCATGAGCATGACTGCGACTGCGCCGCCGGTTGCCATGCTGCCGTCCACTGTCATATCCGAATAATCGAGAACTTTATAAGTAATGTAGACGCCGATGGCCAGCAGCCCCCAGACCAGCCCCTGGGCTACAGAACCGGGTAAAGTGTTGAGCAGTGAAGAAAAATTCATTAAACGCCCCCAAAAATAAGTATTAAAAAAATAAAAAACACGATTTGTGAGATATTATAGCAAATAAAAGCGGCCGGGGAAAGACCCCTGCCGCTTTTATTTTATTCAGAAAATAAATTGTTCTGTAAATTACTCTTCTTCTCCAATAGCAACCATTCCTTCGGGAATTGTCCAGCCGATCAAGTCTGCGATTTCTTTATTATATTTGAGTGTGACTTCTTCCGCATAAACAATGGGTGTCGTTGCCGGGTCTGCTCCGTTAACCATAATTTCATAAGCCATTTCGCCTGCAGAGTATCCCATGCTGTAGTAACTGATGGAAAGAGTAGCCAATCCGCCTGTGCTGCACATATTTTCTTCGCCTGCGATAACGGGCAATTTGGCGGGAACGGTAATGTTCTTGACGATTTCCATGTTGTCGGCAAGCGTGTTATCGGTAGGAATATAGATTGCATCGACATTACCGACAGCAGTTGTCACAACAGCCTGGATATCGTTTGAGTCAGAAACGGTGTAGGTCTCTACGCTATAGCCTTTAGCTTCCAAAGCTTCCTGTGCCTTTTCTGCCTGGAAGATGGAGTTTGCCTCGCTTGAACAGTAGACAATGCCTATTGTTTTTGCATCAGGGCAAAGGTCGATAAGAAGTTCAACCTGCTGGTCAATAGGTGCAAGGTCGGAAGCACCTGTTACATTGCCGCCGGGCGCATCGTTGCTGTCAACAACGCCTGCCGTGACGTAATCGGTAATTGAGGTACCGACAATCGGGATGTCAGACGTTGCGGCCGCGGCTGATTGTAGTGCGGTTGTTCCGTTGGCCATAATCAGGTCTACTTCATCATTAACAAATTTTGTAGCAATGGAAACACAGTTGGTGGGTTCATTTTGGGCATTCTGGTAATCAAATTCCACCTTTTCTCCTAATAGATCAATCAGCGCCTGACGAAAACCTTCGGTAGCCTGATCGAGCGCCTGATGTTCCAGTTGCTGCACGATACCTACGGTATAAACTTTTCCTTCCGCATTTTCTTCGGGATTAGAGACAATACTGTTAGAAGAGGAAATTTCTTCTTCCTTTTTGCAGCCTGCAATGACAAGGGCAAACATCAGCGCAAGCAGCAGCCAAAGGGCTTTGCCAATTTTTTTCATAATACCTCCTTGTATAATACAAGACAAATTTAATAAGATGTGATTTATTATTAAAATAATGCACCAAAGAGCTGTTGTCAATAAATATTTATGCATAAATTTATAAATATTCATAAAAATGAATTTTTTCTCTTTAAAAATGTATATTATATAATAGAACCTTGATAAAAATGAAATTTGACAGAAATAATGGTTATCTTAAAAATTTGACTTGAACTGTCGAATATACTATACTTTGCTCAAAACCGATTGCCGCATAACGGCGCAGCAGGTGATGAAAAGATAAGGTAAAATAAGGTGGGAAAATGCAGTTAAAGCCTTTTTCAGTTGCTATTTTTGATATGGACGGGACAGTTTTGGATTCTATGCCGATTTGGGATCATTTGGCTGATCATTTTTTGCTTAAACAGGGACGGACGCCTAAGCCGGAGCTTAGAGAAGCTTTGAGGGCGCTGAATATGAAAGCGACAGCAGAGTATCTCAAAGAACAGTATGCTCTTTTGCAAACAGGTGAGGAGATTGCGCATGCTCTTAATGTGCTTGCGGCTGAGGAATATGCAAAAAAAGCCGGCCTTAAACCGGGGATTATTGCGTATTTGACCGCATTGCAAAAAAAAGGAGTCAGGATGGCTATTGCAACGGCTACCGATCGGATGATCGCTCTGCCAACTTTGCAACGTCTCGGACTGATGAAATTTTTTGACGCGTTGCTTACCTGTACCGAAGAAGGAGTAGATAAAAATACGCCGGAAATTTATATGCGCGCGGCGCGGGCTGTCGGAGCTAACCCGCCAAAAGGGTGCGTTGTTTTTGAAGATGCACTGCATTGCATACGCACACTCAAAAAAAGTGGATTTTATACTGTGGCGGTTAAGGATGACAGTGCGGCATATGCCTGGAAAGAAATTTGCGAAATTGCAGATGAGCATATTGATTCCTATGATGAACTGCTGGAGGAGTAGATAAGATGCGCTGTACTAAAGAAGAGGGCGGAGAAATTTTTATTTATGAATCGATGCCCTGCGGTGGGATCTGTTATCTGCTTGGGGCAGGTCCATTATATGGTTATGAAGTCAAAAAACGTCCGCAGGATATGCTTATTGCAGCCGACGGTGGCTACGTGCATGCGCAGCGCCTT
>CALVMT010000030.1 GCA_944347775.1 uncultured Clostridia bacterium
TAGACACATCATCTGTATTTTCGCACAAATGATGTGTCTAACCGTAAATCTAAAATGAATTGGTTTTTATTTGCCTAAAAACAGCTTTGTCAAGCCTTATTTCATCGCTTCTTCAACCGCAACGGCAACTGCAACGGACGCGCCTACCATGGGGTTGTTGCCCATTCCGATCAGTCCCATCATTTCAACGTGAGCAGGAACAGAAGAAGAGCCGGCGAACTGTGCGTCGCTGTGCATTCTGCCCATCGTATCGGTCATACCGTAGGAGGAAGGACCGGCTGCCATGTTATCAGGATGCAATGTTCTGCCTGTGCCACCGCCGGAAGCAACGGAGAAATATTTCTTTCCGTGTTCAATAGCCCATTTTTTATATGTACCTGCAACAGGATGCTGGAAGCGGGTGGGATTGGTGGAGTTTCCGGTAATGGAAACATCGACACCTTCATGGCGCATGATGGCAACGCCTTCGTTGACATCATCTGCTCCGTAGCATTTTACTGCTGCACGTTCACCGTTAGAATATGGCTTTTCCCAAAGTATTTTTAATTCGCCAGTATAGTAATCGTATTCCGTTTCAACATGGGTAAATCCATTAATACGCGAAATCATTGCAGCAGCATCTTTTCCAAGACCATTCAAAATGACGCGCAACGGCTTTGTTCTAACTTTGTTGGCTGTTTTGGCAATGCCAATAGCGCCTTCGGCCGCAGCAAAGGATTCATGTCCTGCTAAAAAGCAGAAACAATCGGTTTCTTCGCGAAGAAGCATGGCAGCCAGATTACCATGGCCAAGGCCAACTTCTCTTTGATCGGCAACAGAACCAGGAACACAGAATGCCTGTAAACCAATTCCGATTGCTTCGGCAGCATCAGCGGCTTTTTTGCAGCCTTTTTTCAATGCAATCGCAGCACCCAACGTATACGCCCAAACAGCATTTTCAAAAGCAATTGGCTGAATAGAACGGACGATGCTATCTACATCAAGACCGCTTTCTACGGTATAAGCCTTCATTTCTTCAAGAGAAGAAAATCCGTATTCGGCAAGGCACTTTTCAATTTTTGCAATTCTTCTTTCGTAACCTTCAAACTGTACCATGATTTGCTCCTCCTTATGCCTTCCTCGGGTCAATATATTTGACGGCTTCGTTATATCTCCCATAGGTGCCGATGTTACTCTCGTAAGCTTCTTTGGGATCTACACCTTTTTTAATGGCTTCCATCATTTTGCCGAGATGGACAAATTTATAGCCGATAACTAAACCGTCCTTATCAAGCCCCATCTCCAGACAATAACCTTCTGCCATTTCCAGATAACGAACGCCTTTCGCATTAGTACCGTACATTGTGCCAACTTGGCTTCTCAATCCTTTGCCCAAATCTTCTAACCCTGCACCAACAGGCAGGCCATCTTCAGAAAAAGCAGTTTGTGTGCGCCCATAAACAATTTGCAGGAACAATTCGCGCATGGCAGTATTAATCGCATCGCAAACAAGGTCAGTGTTGAGTGCTTCCAGAATTGTCTTGCCCGTAAGAATTTCAGCTGCCATTGCAGCGGAATGTGTCATACCCGAGCAGCCCAGCGTTTCAATCAGTGCTTCTTCAATAACACCATTTTTTACATTAAGAGTCAATTTGCAAGCGCCTTGTTGGGGAGCACACCAACCTACACCATGTGTAAGGCCGGAAATATCTGAGATTTGTGTTGCTTTTACCCATTTTCCTTCTTCAGGAATTGGAGCAGGCCCATGATGAGGGCCTTTTTTTACACATACCATTTCTTCCACTTCTTTGGAAAATTGCATGAGAATGTCCTCCTTAAAAATTATTGTATTCATCAGAATGCCATAACATCAATTTTATGGAATGAATTACAATGCATTAAATTACATACACACTTATTATACCAGCGCAAAAGAATGAATGAAAGATATTTTTTTAAAAAACCCGTGAAATATCAAAAATACACGGTGTTTTAGAGAAATATCTCTTGCTGGAATATATAAAGAAATATATAATGATAACATACTTATTATGGATAAATACTTGTTTTATCTCTATGGTATCAGTAGGATGCCAGGGTAAAGGAGGGATGTTATATGGGCAATTTGGCCCAAGTATACAAAACTATTTACTTATTGATTAAGAATAAAACACATAAATCTCGTAATTAAAAATGAGTGACAAATAGTTGAAAGGATAAAAAAAGGATAAAAAATGGAAAAGAACGTTTTTCAAACACTGACAGAAAGAGGATTTATCAAACAGTTAACGCATGAAGGATTAGAAGAATTGTTGGGTAAAGAGAAAGTCAGTTTTTATATTGGTTTTGATCCAACGGCGGATAGTTTGCATGTAGGGCATTTTGTAGCGTTGATGGCCATGGCTCATATGCAAAAAGCGGGGCACAGACCGATTGTTTTGTTGGGTGGAGGAACAGGTATGGTAGGAGACCCGTCCGGTAAGACAGATATGCGTAAAATGATGACAACGGAGATGATTGATCATAATGTTGCCCAATTTAAAAAGCAGATAGGTAGGTTTTTGGATTTTTCTGAGGACAAGCCAAATGGTGCTATTATGGTAGATAATGGCGAATGGCTACGGCCGCTTAATTATATTGAATTTTTGCGAGAAGTTGGGGCGCATTTTTCTGTAAACCGCATGTTGACAGCGGAATGTTATAAACGAAGAATGGAAAAAGGGCTCACGTTTTTGGAGTTTAATTACATGTTGATGCAGGCGTATGATTTTTTGGAATTGAATCGCCGTTATGGATGTAAATTGGAAATGGGCGGAGATGATCAATGGAGTAATATCTTGGCCGGAGCAGATTTAATCCGCAGAAAAGAACAAAAAGAAGCTTATGGGCTGACGTTTAAATTGTTGCTTAAAAGTGACGGCAAAAAGATGGGAAAGACAGAAAGCGGTGCACTTTGGTTGGATGCGGAGAAAACAAGCCCATATGAATTTTTCCAATATTGGAGAAATGTTGATGATGCTGATGTTAAAAATTGTTTGGCATTACTCACATTTTTGCCTATGGATGAAGTTGAATATTTGGGAAGTTTGAAAGATGCACAGATTAACCAGACGAAAGAACGACTGGCATTCGAAATTACAAAACAAGTTCATGGAGAAGAAGAAGCGCAAAAAGCAATGGCGGCGGCAAGAGCACTTTTTTCTGGTAACGGAGAAGATGTAACGATACCTTCTACACAACTTTCTTTACATGAATTGGAAGAAAAACCTTTGCTGATTGATATTCTGGTTAAGACAGGATTAACAAAGTCCCGAGGTGAAGGGCGTCGGCTGATTAGCGGTGGTGGAATTTATGTAAATGGAAAAAAGATTGAGCAAGAATTTCAGCCTCTTACTTTAGCAGATGTGAGTGATGGATCGATTATGTTGCGTAAGGGAAAGAAGGTATTTCATAAACTTGTGATAATAAGCTAATGCAAAATCTAATTACATATACGACAATTCGAGAATCCTGTGAAGTTTTACAAATCATAAAAAAATCAAAATTTTACGGAAGACTTTTTCCGGTGGAAACACCGGAAAAAGCCCAGGAGATTATAGATAATTGTAAAAAGAAATATTGGGAAGCGTCGCATAATTGCAGTGCGTACCTTGTTGGGAAAATGAGTGAATTTAGCCGATGCAGTGACGATGGAGAACCTCAAGGAACTGCAGGGGTGCCTATGTTGGAAGCACTGAAAAAAAGCGGATTGACAAATGTACTGGCTATAGTAACCCGATATTTTGGTGGAACATTATTGGGGGCAGGAGGTCTTGTGAGGGCATATACCTCCAGTGTGGCAGAAGCTATTAAGGTAGCACAAAAGATTCGATATCAACCGGTAGAAGTTTATAGAGTAGTGCTACCCTTTCGGCTATGGGGAAAAGTCGAAGCGCAGCTGTTGAGCAACGGATATATTATTTGTGAAACGGAATATACTGATGTTGTTAAAATTCAACTTAATGCGCAACCAAATACAGGTAAACAATTGCAAAAAATATTGGCAGGAATTTCTTCTGGAACAGTTCAGCCGGAATTTTTGCATATGGAATATACAGCAATTGAAATATAAATGAAAGTTTTGTAAAATCGGAAGCAGAAATTTGACAGCAGGTTAGCGGATCGTTTAAACTTGTTCTAAACAGTGTATATAATAGCGTAGTTTTAGTATATGATGAATGAAATTAAATATATGAAACAACTTTGAAAAGTTGGAGGTTTTTATATGAGAAAAACATTATCGCTTGTTGTTGCGTTGATGATGCTGATTTGTATGATGGCATCGCCGTTAACAGCATTTGCAACGGAGACTGATCCAACGACGTCTTCTGAAACAGATCCGGATCCGGTAGTTCCGGAGGAAAATGTTAATTTAGCAATTAAAAGTTATTCTCCAACATCTCTAGTAAGTGGTGGAGATGTAACTTTAGATATTGTAATTACAAATAGTGGAGACGAAATACAAAATGTTAAATTAAAGATTGCTGGTAGTACGGTAGCAGATTATGGAACAATGGCTACCGGAGCTTCGGAAAATTATAAAAATGCATATAATGTTTCTACCGGAAATTTGGATAAAGATATTGAAGTAGAGCTTACATATACTTTTAATGGACAACAAAGAAGCAAAAAGAGTTCATTTAAAGTAGCAAAAAAGGCCGCGACAGTTAGCGTTTCAACAGCTGTTAAGGCAGATAGTACAGAAGTTGCTAGCGGTAGTAAAGTGAAGATTACCTTTGCTATAGAAAACAAAGGTAATGTGAAAATCGAAAATGCAAAAATTACGGCGAGCGAATTGAATAAGGGAAATCCAGTTAGTAGTGCGTTTTCCGTAGAAGCTGGAGATAGTAAAGTCATTACTTATACTGCGACAATTAATGAAACGACTCTGATTGAACCGATATTGACTTATACGGCCGATGGGCAGTCATATACCAAAAATATGGAGACGTTAACTATTAATGTCGATGAAGTTGCAATGACGGTGTTGGCGTCAGTTTCAAATGCATATCCGGAAGCAGACGAAGAAATTAATTTTACAATTTCTATGAGTAATAATGGCAATGTGGATATGCAGAATCTGGTTCTTTCATCTTCTAATGGAGAAATAATTCCACTTTCCAGTACAAGATTGCCGGCTGAAGGAACTTTGGAAGCAACCTATTCTATTTTATTAGAAGAAAGCGGAAGTTTTTCTTTTACATTGACTGCAGAAGATGAGGATGGGGAGGAATACACTTATACGTCTAACCTGATTGATATTGTGGTTCAGGAAAAACCAGCACAAGATTATTCAGGTATGTTGTCCTTAATTGTTACTGTGGATACGAGTCAATACAAGGATGATCAAATTTTAAAATTTGATTTTACCTTGAATAATGAAAGTGAAAGTATTTTTACAGATGTTAAATTTACAGAAGATACGATTGGCGAGTTGGACATAGAACAAATTGGTATGCTCTATCCAGGTGAGTCTAAATTTGATTTTGAGTATCAGTTACCTGAAAAATTAGAGCAGGATGCAACCTATTATTTTAAAATGACTGCGATAGATCCGGATGGATATACAGTTGTTGTTTCGGCAAATGCCATTGAAGTTGAAGTTAATGATAAGACTTCAAATGGTTTGGGTACATTGATTTGGATTATTATTATTATCGTTATTCTTTTGGTAGGCGGTGGCATTGCATTATTGGTTCTAATCAATAAAGAAAAGAAGGCACAGGAAAATGAAAGAATAGCACAGGCGAGAAAAGTTACGCGGAGAACAGTTGATCGTACACAGCGTACGCCTATAACAACAGGTATTTCTCAAAAAAATCGTGAAGAAGCAGTTCAACAGACAGAAGAGTTAGAACGTCGCTATCACCCATTTTCTGAAGAAATTGAAGTCGAACAACAAAAAAATTCTGAAGAGAGTGGCAATGAGGAGCAGCAGAAAGATAATGGATCGGCTTCTTTGGAACAGACACAGCCTGATCTCGAGGAGTTTCCGCAAAGAAAACGAGAGAGAACCATATTGCCTAAAAAAATGAACAAAACATCTAACGGCTTTATGGATCGCAATAATTTTTAAGTTAAAGTCAATATATTTGAAAAATTATAAAGCAAAAAGCGCAAAAATAAATTTATGTTTTTGCGCTTTTCATATTATAAAAATAATAACTTTAAATTTATTTATGGTTGCGTATAAAAAGGGCAGATAGTATAATCTAAGAACATAATGTTTGATTAGTGATTTTGATGTCGTAGGGAGAAAAAGATGAAAAATCTGAGTTTTGATGTCGTAGTAAAAATTGGGTCAATGGCAATGATACAAGAAGAAGCAAATGATATCGATTATAATCGCATTTCCAATTTGGCTCGTGCTATGCGGCCGGGATATATTTTAGTAAGTTCAGGGGCGACAGAAATTGGGCGTATTGATTATTTGCATCGTACGGGAAGTGAATTACGAGGAGATATGGAAGAAATCAAGACAGACTATTCTGCGCAAGGACAGGCAATATTGATGTCTCTTTATCGGCAATTTATTGATCCTAAATATTCGGTGCGACAAGTTCTGGTAGAACATATGCATTTTAATGATCGAGAAAAAGCAGAGCATTTAAAAAAATTTTTTTATCGCGCTGCAAACCAAAATGCAATTCCAATTGTAAATTATAATGACCCAATTAGCGATGAAGAGACTCGGCGTGTGGAAATCGCTGCTCTGCGCGAAGACCATGCACAGGTTGTAGAATGTGTGGATAACGATGAAACGGCTGCGGTAGTGGCTTCCCTCGTGGGTGCAAAAAAACTGGTGATTTTAACGTCTACCGATGGGATTTATAGAAATGTGGAAGATCCTTCTACCTTGATTGAGGAAATTGCGGGAAAGACAGTAGCAGAGCTGGAAGCAAAAATTGACGAAGCAATTGCTTTTTGTAAGGGTGCATCGAGAATTGGCGCAAACGGGGCTAAGGCGAAGCTGATCTATGCCAAACAGGCCATTGAAAATGGTACGGAAGTTATCATTGCTAATGCAAAATATGCATTGCAGGATATTCTTTCTGGGAAAGCTTGCAGAACGGTGATGCACTTGATTTAATGTAAAACAAATAAAAAAAGCAGAGAATTTGCTGAGTGTGTATAAGGCAGTATCCGAAAAGCACACAGAAACCGGCATTGCAGGGTAGAAACGAGAGTACGAATCGAAGGGTTCGTACTCTTTTTCTGTATGTGCCGTTAAAACTACAATCGGCACATTGGTTTTTCCTGAAAATCTTTTGTAGAATGAAAGCACCAAAAAACACAGGAGGTTTTTGCGATGAAAAACATTTATGAAGAAACAGGCGGCACATATACCCAGCAAGGCGATTATGAATTTCCCGATCTGAAAGTACAGCCCAAAAAAGTAATTGAAATCGGAGTTTGGGGACAGCGATACCGGCGGTATTTGAAGCAGTGCCACCGGATTCGGTATTACAATCTGCTGACCGCCGGAACACTGAACGGACATCTGGCAGAGGTAGATCAGCAGGCGGAGCGGATGTTTCAGTTGCTTGTATCCGTACTTTCCGAACAGACAAATGTCACGGAAAAGCTGAAAGCCAATCGTCCTATGGAGTGGGTGCAAAAGATGAACAGCATCCGAAACCGAGCAACAGAAATCGTCAATAGCGAGTTGATTTTCGTATGAGAGAGCAGAAATATCATCTTTACCTTTCGGAAGCTGAGCACAGATTTCTCATTCAAAATCTCATTTGGTTTCAAAGCCAGCTGCGGCAGGAAGGGCGCTATACCGACACCGTAGCTGACTTAATTATCAAATTTTCAAGAGCAAAACCGAAGAAAATCAGGGTAAAATAGAACGAACCGGAGAAAGCAAAACAGCCTTCTCCGGTTTTTCTGTATCATCTTAGCGAGCAGACTGTTTGTATCCCCATACGGCTGCAAACAGTGATTCTCGTTA
>CALVMT010000031.1 GCA_944347775.1 uncultured Clostridia bacterium
GGACGACAAACAGAAAACCGATTGCAATCGCCCCTGTAACTTGAAAGAGGTTTTCAGCTATTCCCGCACCACTGCCATTTACCAAGTTTAGTAAATGTCTCAAATCAAATGTAACACTTGAAATGACAATCGCCGTTTTTACATTGTCTTTTGCTATCGCTTTGAAAAGCAGTCCTCTAAAAACTGAACGCGGCAATTGACTGCCCAAAGGGGAAACCCTCTAAAAACTTGACGATAAAATCCTAATATGGTGTATAAACAGTGTTTCGAGAAAATGAAAATGATATGAAGCGGCGTAAGACAACATTATAATAGGTAGGAAAACAAATAGCGGAACTTTGAACCGGCAATATAGTTGTTTCCTTATCACTACTTAAGATATGTTGAAGCCATCTTATATATCATTTTTTAATACTTTCGCATTAAGCCTATGACTTTCCCTAATATAGTCACTTCATTAAAATACATATCTTCCATTTCATCATTTTCGGGATGCAGTCTAACGCGATGATCTTCTAAATAAAAACGTTTTACAGTTGCTTCATTATCCACCATAGCAACAACGATCTCTCCATTTTCAGCAGTATCTGCACGTTGAACAATAATTTGATCTCCCGAAAGAATTCCGGCATTCACCATGCTATTGCCAATCACATTCAAAATAAAAGTTTCTCCATCACCATTTCCTGCAAACCAGCGGGGGAGATGATAAATTTCCTCAATGTTTTCTTCTGCAAATATGGGTAGCCCTGCTGCCACTTGACCTACCACCGGCAAAGAAATAATGGACTGTTCGAAAGAGTAATCCAATCCACGATCTAAAATTTCAATGGTACGCGGACGGCAAGGGTCACGGCGAATATATCCTTTTTCCTCCAAACGGCATAGATAGCCGTGCACCGTTGAAGTGGAAGTGAGATTTAGGCCCAGGCAAATATCCCGAACAGAAGGTGCATAGCCGTTTTCTTTGACATATTCTATTAAAAATCGAAGTACTTTTTGTTGCTTTTCGCTTAGTTTATTTTTCACCCGTCATTCCTCCCGAAACGAATGTATGTTCGGTTTTTAATATTATACTGGATTCCAAGATAAAACTCAAGCAGTATACGGAAAAAGTGTGGATAGCTTGTGTATAAGATTAGGATTGAATGTGCACAACATCAAATTAATGCTCGTCGATCTCTAGACTAATCTCTTAATTTTACTTTTTTAGCGGCCAATCTTCTCTTATCGTCTTCAATTGCTGCATAGTGTTTGCGCGTTGTGTTTACATCTTTATTGCCAAGCACATCTGCAACCAGATAAATGTCTCCAGTTTCATAATTAAGCGCGGTGCCAAAGGTGGAACGGAATTTATGAGGCGTTATCTTTTTTAATGGCGTTACAATTGCCGCATATTTTTTTACTAGCTGCTGAATCGCTCTTTGACTCATGCGTTTTCGTTGAAGCGAAATAAATAGAGCTTGCTCTTCGGAATTGGGAGGTAAAATATTTTTGCGTTCATCCAAATAATTCAAGAGGGCTTGTTCCACTTCATCACCAAAATATAAAACAACTTGTGCGCCGCCTTTTCTCGTGACCAAAAAGCTATTATTGGAAAAGTCCAAATGTGAAACATTTAGACCGACTAATTCTGATATTCTTATACCTGTGCCTAATAACACTGTAAAAATTGCTAAATCTCTTGTCTTTGTATATTTGTGATATGCTTTTTGATGAGATGATAATGCTTCGCCGCTTTCCACAGCATCCAGCATTTTGGCAATTTCATCTGGCTCTAATCGTATAATTGGCTTTTCGGGAATTTTCGGCATATCTACTCGCTCAGCAATATTTTGAGATAAAAACTCGCGTTTGTATAAATATCGAAAAAAAGATTTCAAAGAAGCGAGTTTTCGTGCTTTTCCTGTGTTACCATTTTCATAGGAAATACCGGACTCAGAGGTATAATAAGTCAGATATTCCAGATATTTTTCGATCATTCTGGGGGTAATAAGCTCTAAGTCAGCCAACGAGATTTCATGCAAATCTTTTTTGATATCAAAATTTGGTTCATGTTCCAATAAATAACTAAAAAATAACCTGAGATCGTAAGCGTAGTTTAATCTAGTCAAAACTGAAGTAGTTGGCTCAATACCTCTAAAAAAATCTTCACAAAATGTAGGCAATTCATTTTCCAACTGCCTTAAGCGAATTGTACGTTCTCTAGCAATTTCCGTATGATATGACATCGTACTCATAATTATTATCCCTAAAATATCACAGCTATTTCATATAATAATATAAATATTATAACAAAATCCAATGAAAACAACAATAACTTTTCGTAAAACTTGTGTTTTGCGCATAGTTGTACAACGCTCTATCGAAATTTCATTTTGGTAATTTAGTATAAAAATCTACATTCCCCATTATGAGGATTTACGTTTGGAGTCGATTTCCGCACGTGCTAGACGGTCGCATCGATTATTAAATTCGTTGTCTGCATGTCCTTTTACTTTGTGCACAGATATTGCGTGGCGCGCACTTAGTTTGAGAATCTCTTTCCATAAATCTATATTTTCCACTGGTTGTTTATCAGCTTTGATAAAATCGTTTTTCTTCCAGTTTTGCAGCCAGCCATTGTTGATTGCATTGCAAAAGTATGCACTGTCAGAATAGATTGATACCAAGCATGGTTCTTTCAGCAGCTCAAGCGCTCGAATAACGCCCATTAGCTCCATGCGGTTATTTGTTGTCGCAGGGTCGAATCCGCTGATCTCTTTTTGTACTGACTTATAGATCAAGATTGCTCCCCAACCACCCGGTCCGGGATTTCCACTGCATGCACCATCTGTATAGATTGAAACCTGTTTCACAATTTTATCCTTTCTTTCCAGTCCCTGATGATTTCTCTGCCATTGCATCAAAACGATCAATCATAGATAAAATCGATTGTTGTATTGCAGCGCGGAATCCATCCTTTTCCAACTGTAATACGCCTTCAATGGTTGTCCCAGCAGGAGAACAAACCATATCCTTTAAAGCAGCTACATGGATGCCACTGTCTCTCGCCATTTTTCCGCTTCCTAAAACAGCCTGCGAAGCGATTTCATAAGCCTGCGCGCGCGCCATTCCGGCCTTACATGCAGCATCAGCCATTGCCTCAATCATCATAAAGACGATTGCTGGACTAGAACCTGCAATGGCGCCAAAAATCCGGATCTGACTGGCGGGAAGGAGTTCAACCTTTCCAATGGAAGAAAAGATATTCCGCGTAAAACACAATTCTTCTTCCGTTAGCGTGTAGTCATTAGAAAAGCACGTCATTCCCTCCCCTGCTTGCAAAGGAAGATTTGGCATAATGCACAAAAATCTATTGTTGGTTCCAAATCCGCTTTCCAGTCTTTGTTTATCAATCCCAGCCATAATAGATAGAAACGCACGTGGCTCTGTGACGTTGACAGAGGAAATCACGTCAGGTAAAAACTGTGGTTTTACAGCCAGTAAAATTATTTTTGAACGATCAACTATCTCTTGATTTGAACCTGCAATATTGATCCCTAATTGTGTGGAAAGGGATGAAGTTTTCAAGGTATCGATATCATAGGCAATGATTTCATCTGGTCGTAAAATATGGTGACTCAAAAT
>CALVMT010000032.1 GCA_944347775.1 uncultured Clostridia bacterium
AGATAGGGGCTTGTGGGGCGGTAGGTGGTTTTCTTCGGGAGAACGCCGAGCAGATAGCAGTAGTGCAGATACAGCCGGTAGATATGGCTCGTCTTTTGAAACGGCTTGAACCAGTCCCGCAGGCTCTGCGGCATTTGAGGCGGATAGGTGATTGTCGCCCTTCGGTTTCCGAAGGAAGCGTAAGCGCCCATTGTCCTTTGGATATGTTCGGGCGTCCATCTTTCATCCAGTGTGTCCAGCCTTGTAAAATGCTCGTACTGCGGCAATCGTATCTTCCAATGCTTGCCGGTGAAGTCGGTAATATATCCTTTTCGCCGCAGATATTCCTCCATATAGTAGGGACGGCGGCTGAAATTGATGGCTTCTTTTACATCTTCCCGGTAAACATTGTATCTTGTCGGCTTGCCGCTTTTCTCGTCTAGCCACACCTGTCTTGACGGCGCTTTATGCGGTTTTTCGATGACCGACAATCCGTGCTCCCGGCAGATCCGGTCGGATGCTTCACGGAGTTTTCTCTGCTCTGTTTTGGAATAGTTGTATTTCCTGCCATCTAAGAAGGAAACCGAATTGAAGCAGAAATGGTTGTGCAGATGGTCTTTATCAAGGTGGGTAGTGACGATGATCTGATACTTTTCTCCCCACATTTCCTTTGCAGTCTGCAATCCGATTTGGTGCGCCTGTTCGGGTGTAACTTCGCCGGGCTTGAAGCTTTGATAACCGTGCCAGGCAATATATCCATTCTCTTTGCCGTACTGCTTTTTCGTTAAAATCATCTGCTGTAAGGCAATCTCTTTGAGACAGTTAATGGCAGAAACATACTCGCCCTGTTCAGTCGCTTCAGGGCGGCTGACATAGGAAAATACATCCCATAATGGCTGCAAGCTGGGATTATCCGTTCTTGTTTTTTCAGGATTTTCTACATAGGCAATCAGGTCTTTCAGCCTGCCCTCGATGTGCCATAAACTTGTAGTAGCCATTATCCTGCCTCCTGTAGATCAAGGATTAGGCGCTCAATTTCCTTGCAGATTTCCAAAGCAGAAGGCTCGAATTTTGCACAGCTTTTGAAACTGTTATGGACAGAGTAGAGTGCTTCAAGTAGTTCCCAAAATTCTTTTTGGGGTTGTGGTTTGGGCGCTTTGCCTTTGCAAAGCTGACGGATTAATGCCGATTGAGACAGCCCGCACGTTGCTGCACAGCGCTTCAGTTTTTCATTTTCTTCTTCGG
Source organism: uncultured Clostridia bacterium (assembly GCA_944347775.1). GTDB lineage: Bacteria > Bacillota > Clostridia > Christensenellales > Christensenellaceae > QANA01. The sequence continues at coordinate 1,225 of CALVMT010000032.1, forward strand.
ATAAGCGTACCTTGATACGCACTTTTTTATCGCTTTCTTTGTTCAAAAGTATCATCTCCATTCTTGGTTTTTAGCTTTTAAGGGGGTATTCAGGTTATTTCCCCTGAGTTAGTCCACACGCCTTCAGGTTTGTGGATACGCCCACATTTCTGTGGGCGGGATTGTGGGGGCCACAATCCGATGCTCGTTATCCTTATGGACACACTTTCTCTCCTAATCTTCGCCGGTCTGCCTGAATGTCGTTTTTCTATCCCTGCCCCGGAGTTTCACCGCAGCGTTGCTGTGCTCGCTCCTATCAAAAAGAGATCAGCGCACGGTCATATCCCATCCAGCCGGTCATTCAGTTGTAACCGGCTTTCTGGCAACAAAAAAGCCGGCACACAAATGCGTACCGACTTCCCGCAAAAGGATAGACTGATCCCCTGCGGTGGTGGCTTCACATTCATGTAACCGGCTTTGAAATTCAAAGTCGAAACTGTCCTTTACACTTTTCTGACTGCCGACAGTTCAAGGCAATTCAGAAGCGGCGGTACTTTCCCTTAGCGTACCGCAGGCGTTGTCCGGCTGAAAGCCGTCTATCTCACTCTAATGTGAAGAATGTTATTCAGTTGTAGTCCTCTTTCAAGAGAGATTTTATTATATCACAAAATCCGCCGGAAAGCAAGAATTTTGCGACGGGTTTTGAATATTTGGGAGAAATAAGGTTATACTAATCTATTTGCATACTCTCTCAAATACTTAAAGGGAAATGGTAGGATTGTCAACTGTCCGTTATGAACAAATGTGACATTCATTAGCGGCAATAGTTTCTCAAACATAGGAGTTGAATCTTCAAACGGTTCAATCTTTCTTATATTTGCTGCCCTATTGATTAACCACCGCATTCCGTTCCCGATAGTGCCAACAAAATAATACTCCGATGCACCATCGCTGAACATTTTAATATCTAAACACGATGAAAGTAGTTCATCACGTTTTTCTTTGCTACGCAATTTAGTGTTGCCGTTAGAGAGTTCAGCTTTGATGCTATCTATTTCAGGAATGGTAAACCATCCCGTATCTTTTATAACATTTATATTGCTTGAAGCATCTCTGATAATACCGTATACTTTCTCGGAATTTATTCTTGCATTTTCAAAAATCTCGACACATTGATTATATTTGTCGGCTTCAAATAAATTAAGAGTTTGTTCCGAAACATTAAAAGTACCATTAGGATGAATAGTCATAAAAACATATTTTGTGTTTTGTTCATCTGTCAATTCAATACCAAAATCGATATCCTCTTTTAATCCCAATGTACTCCAATTGAAAAGAGATATTTTTTGTTTAACAAGATCATCTTTAATTAGCATTTCGTGTATAACTGTCGAAATTGCAAATTCACTACATTCAGAAAAATCTTCAAAGGTAATATGCTGTACCGCAACATCATTAAATACTCGATGCGGGTCTTCGCTATCTGCATAAAAAGCCGCATTATGTATCACTCTGATGTTTAGATGTTCCTTTGCAATCCTTTTACCATAACTTGCTTTTATGCCGTATTTTGAGAAAAGCAAGTCACATATCTCTTTGCAAAAGATTTTAGAATATTCATCGTCAATACAGTCAACTATTTTTATTGGTTTAATATTCAAAAGATTAGATATTGCCTGTTTGTTTTCATTCGCAACAGAGCGGGTATAATCTAATACTTTATAATTTGTAATACTTGCAAATTCAAGGTGAGCAATATCGGAAAATCTATCATTGAAGCTTTTTAAAACAGTTGTAAGAATTCCCATCTTGCTTTGATTAAAACGGTCTATATTCTGAATGTCTAAGAATGCAATTTCGGTTTTTACATTTTTAGTTTGTCGCATAATGAAACTATATCCCGTATCATCTTTCAATTTCCTGCGCAATGTGTTATGTGCCGAAAAAACATACTTGGGATATTCCTCAAATTTTTTCTTTTTAAATTCTATTTTATTACGCAACAGTTCTGAGGTGAATGTATGTACTTCCATATTCAAGCGAAATTCAGGGGATAACCTCAGTTCTAAACACGGAACTTTGAAAATAACATTTGCTTCGCTTTTTCTTCCTCTGATCAACCAATTTGGATGAAAACAGTATAAATGTCCAGTTAGGTTGTTAAATTTGAGTAACGGACTTTCATAATTCCCTAAGCTGTTAAGCATAAGTTGAAATACAATATCCTCTTTTAATGTATTTACCGCAGTCTGTGAAATAGTAATGCGGTCAGCGCCATCTTCTTTTAATATTGCATCCTTTAACAATGATATGTTTGAATCGTTGCTTTTCATTAGTACAAAAATCTCTCTTCCGGACTGAAAAAGCACAGAACAAACATTATTGCTCAGAAGCGGTGCATCAATAATATATGCTCCATTCTTAAAATGGTTCTCCGATGTACGAATGCAAAATACATCATAGTTTTTTGAAAACAATGCTTTATCAAACTTATAAGTTAGCTGATTTGTTTTAATCGGAACATTCATTTATACACCTTCTTATCTCGTTCCAAGCCTCTTGGTTATAGTTGAGAGAAGCGTTGCCAGTTAGCAAAGACGGAATTTCAACAATCGTCAAATCTTTTCGTTTTATACGATGTATTTTCCATTCGTTCTCCGAAACGATGTTGACTATAATAACACATTTGCAACCGCATTTATTTGCCTTATCTTCAATTTTATTTAGCATTTCTTCATCGTTGAAAACGGTAGTTTCGTGCCAGTTTTTAAAATCAATATAAATAGGGTATTCGCTTAATTTATAATCAAATAATTCAAATAGTTCGGGATCGCTGATTTCCTGCATATTAAGTTTAAGCACCAACCAGAACAAATATCTGCCAACTACTTCACCCAACGCTCCTTTATATATGTTGTTGAACAAAGTCGGAGACATAATATAATCGTTCGCCTCAAAATATGTTGCCCAACCCTTTTTCATAAAAAAGTCTTTGAGTTCAGGAATACTCATTAAGATGTTTAGCTTTGCTGCAATATCCGAAACCTCTAAAATCAAATCCTTATTTTTAGTAAAACCGATTTGAATATTATTGTAATCTTCCTCTTGTCTGTAAAACAGACGATTATTTTTAGTGGGGAGTTTCACATAAAAATTCTTTGCAACAAAATTCTTCGATAATTCATCAGCAGACATCGTAGGTGATGTCAGCACAAGTTCACGCAACTGCTGCCATTTTTCTATCCGATCATCAGTCCAATCTTCCCTTAACATATTGTTGATGAATTTATTAGCTCTTGCAGATAAAAGGGCGGCTCTGTTTTCAAAAGAACCTTCGCCTACCTGTGCGCTTGATTGCTCTCTGACTTTATCTAACAAGGCAATAAATTCTTTGTTCAGCAATCGGTGGTTTAAAATGGAAAGGTCAATACTTTCTGCAATACGATTGTCAGCAAACACATAAATATTCTTTCTTTTTTGGTTAGTACGGCAAATACGTCCAATTGCTTGAATAATTGTTCTTGTAGAAAGAAGAACAACACTCTTGCTATTATAGACACTTTGAGCATACGGGAGTTGATAAGTGTTTCCGGTGATATAGCAACGGAACGCTCGTTTAATATGTTGAAATGCATCATACATAGAGAGTTCCGATGTTTCTTGTAAAAATTCAGTATGATACAAATATTTTATAAACTCCTCTTCAGAAAGATTGTTGCCCAAGTTTACCAAAAGATTGGTGGGCTTATCTAAATAAATAGCATCAAAATCTTTTTCGCCACGAGAGGGGCGATCATTGATTGTAATTAGTTCTTTTTCTAATCCACACGGAATTTCATATTGCAGGTTTTGCCCTGCGCCAATCGTTTGATAAACTGATATAACAAACAGTTTTTGACCTTCAGAAAGTTTACTGGTTATTTCGTTCTTTTTTATATCATATTCATCGCCGTCTAACTGATAAACAGATGAGTTTACGCTTATACGTGCATTGTTTTCTGCAATGATATACTTGAAAATCTCATCAATAACATCCTTGTTAAGATATTTGTCTCCTTTTCTTGGATGCTTTGTAAGAACGCAAAGAAAAGATTGAATATCATTATGCATCACAAATTGCTTGTAAGCTAAAGCGATTCTAATATAGCGTTCTTTATGATAGTTATCTTTATTATCGGGCAACTCTCGTTCAATTTTTTCAAAAATCATTTCAG
>CALVMT010000033.1 GCA_944347775.1 uncultured Clostridia bacterium
ACGTTTTGCAATTCGTGAAGGAGGCAGAACAGTAGGTTCAGGAGTTGTAGCGAGCATTATAGAGTAAGCGTCAACAAAGAAGAAAACACAGACAGCCATATGTGGCTGTCTGTTTCTTTCTAGATTATTTGTTGACAAGTCTAATAAACTATGATATATTAAATCAAGTGGCTGGAGAAGCCGCTTTTTAAGTTGCTTTTTTTGCAACTGAATTATGGAGGTAAAAAGATTATGCGCGAAAAAATCATTTTAGCATGTACTGAATGCAAACAAAGAAACTATAATACAATGAAGAATAAGAAAAATACACCTGATCGTTTGGAAGAAACAAAATATTGTAAGTTTTGTAAAAAGCATACAGTTCATAGAGAAACAAGATAACGAATTTATAACTCTGGAGAATAAGAGATATGTCTAAAACAGTTTTGCTGGGCAACGAAAAGGAAAAGAAGGAGAAAGCGCAGAAAAAAGCTGCAAAAGCGAAGAAAAAGCAGGGAAAACGAGGACTGATTCGTTTCTTTAAGGATATTTGGAGTGAACTGAAAAAAGTTACATGGCCTACAAGAAAAGAACTCCTAAACTACACTTTAGCGGTTATTGTTGTTGTGCTTGGAGCTGCTGTTGTGATTGGTTTAATTGATTTTGGACTGGGAAGGCTCTTTAGTCTGGTGGTGGGCTAATTAATTAAGAAAGGTGTTCTTCGACGTGGATAACGAAAATCTGGAATTGAATCAATCGGAAGGGCAGGCGCTCGCATCAGAGAAGGCATCTGAAGAAAGCAAACGACTTTTTATTAAACAGGAAAAAACAGATAAGCCTTATTGGTATGTTGTTTATACATATTCCGGTTATGAAAATAAAGTAATGACGAATCTCCTGAAAACAGTAGAGAATAATGGGTTACAGGATTTAATTTACGATGTAAAAGTCCCGATGGAGGAAACAATTGAGGTAAAGAACGGTAAGAAGAAGCATGTTCAAAGGAAGTTGTTTCCCGGCTATGTGATGGTGAAGATGCTGTTGACGGATGAGTCTTGGTATGTCGTGCGCAATACGCGCGGTGTCACCGGGTTTGTTGGCCCGGGAAGTAAACCAATTCCGCTGTCTGATATGGAAGTGCGTTCGATGGGAGTAGAAGACGTTCCTGTGCGTCTTGATGTTGAAGTAGGAGAAAACGTAATGATTACATCTGGACCTTTGGAAAGTTTCATTGGCGTTGTGAATGAAGTGAGTACCGAGCGTCAGAAAGTAAAAGTAACGGTATCTATGTTTGGTAGAGATACTCAGGTAGAATTGGATTTTGTTCAGGTAAAACGCGTATAAACTTAAATATAATAATGAGATTTAAAGGCAATGCCTTTTAATCGTGGGAGGGGATATGCCCCCCGCTTATACCACATTGCACAACTTAGGAGGTGTACCAATGGCAAAAAAAGTAGTTGGACTTGTAAAGCTTCAAATTCCTGCTGGGAAAGCAACCCCTGCACCGCCTGTTGGCCCTGCTCTTGGTCAGCATAGCGTCAACATTATGGATTTTGTTAAGCAATTTAACGAGAGAACGGCAAAACAAGCCGGATTGATTATTCCTGCATTGATTACAATTTATGCAGATAGATCATTTTCTTTCATATTGAAAAGCCCGCCTGCTGCAGTTCTGATTAAAAAAGCTTGCGGCATTGAATCTGGCTCTAAAGTCCCCAATAAAGATAAAGTTGCGAAAATAACAAAAGCGCAGCTCAAGGAAATTGCGGAGACCAAGAAAGCAGACCTTAATGCAGCCAGCATAGAAGCAGCAATAAGTATGGTTGCTGGTACTTGCAGAAGTATGGGTGTTGAAGTTGTTGATTAACAAATTGGATTTAGTGGGAGGCTTGCGCCGAATGACCACAGGAGGTTTTGATCGATGAAGAGAGGCAAAAACTATTTAGAGAGCCTGAAAGTGTTTGACAGAAACACACAGTATGATACGGCTGCTGCAATAGAGAATTGTTTGCAGACGGCAAAGGCTAAATTTGATGAAACAATTGAGGTATCTGTTCGTTTGGGGGTAGATCCGCGTCACGCTGATCAACAGGTGAGAGGCACAGTTGTTCTACCGAACGGAACAGGTAAGACGGCCAAGGTTTTGGTATTTGCAAGAGGTGACAAGGCAGCCGAAGCAAAAGCTGCAGGTGCTGATTATGTTGGCGATATGGATCTTGTACAAAAGATTCAGCAGGAGAATTGGTTCGATTTTGATGTCTGTGTGGCAACGCCTGATATGATGGGAGTTGTAGGACGTATCGGCCGTATTCTTGGGCCAAAAGGTTTAATGCCAAACCCGAAATCTGGTACAGTAACAATGGATATTACCAAAGCAGTTAATGAAATCAAAGCAGGTAAGGTTGAATACAGAGTAGACCGTACTGCAATTATTCATTGCCCCATTGGGAAAAAGTCTTTTGAAAAAGAAAAGTTGCAGGAGAATTTGGAAGTCTTGATGAATGCGATTGTTCGGGCTAAACCGGCTTCTGCAAAAGGTATCTATATTAAGAGTATCGTGATTTCTTCAACAATGGGACCGGGCGTAAAGGTAAGTCCGGCGAACTTTGGTTGATGCATTGACAAACTAATAGTGATATGCTATAATGGCCAAGAATTGAATATTACGCTTCCTAAGACAGCAGGTATCCAATGGGAATAAATCCTGCCGAGGTATGCATAAACGTTAGAAAATGTGATTCCCGTTTATTCTTTCTTCTTAGGAGGGGTAAGCGGGTTTTTTATTTTAAATATTTTATTATAGGAGGTGAAACGCTTTGAAGGACTATACATTGAAGGCAAAGCAAGAGGTTGTCGCAGGAGTCCAGGAAAAGTTTGCTAAAGCACAGAGCTTGGTATTTCTTGATTATAGAGGGATGACTGTTGCGGAAGTAACTGAACTTAGAAATAAAATCAGAGAAGCTGGTGCTGAATATAAAGTTATCAAAAACACAGTAATTAAAAGAGCAACAGAAAATCTTGGCATTGATGGGTTGGATGCTATTCTGGAAGGGCCAACAGCAGTTGCGTATTGCGAGACTGATCCTGTAACGGCAGCAAAAGTTGTTGTTGATTATGTCAATGCAATTAAGAAAACTGAAGTCAAAGGTGGTATCTATGAAGGTAAAGTAATTGATGCCAATATAGTAAAGAATTTGGCAGCAACGCCTTCTAAAGAACAATCTTTGGCAAGATTGATGGGCAGCTTGAATTCTCCCATTTCCAGCTTTGTACGTGCTTTGGATGCTATTAGAAAGCAAAAAGAAGAAGCAACGGCATAACATGCATTAAAATTAAATGAAAATTTTCGGAGGTAATATCAAATGGATAAACAGCAGATTATTGAAGCAATTGAACAGATGAATGTTCTTGAACTTGCAGATTTGGTTAAGGCTTTGGAAGAAAAATTTGGTGTAAGTGCAGCAGCAGCTGTTGTTGCAGCCGGCCCTGCAGCTGGTCCTGCAGCAGTAGAGGAAGAGCAGACTGAATTTACAGTTATTTTAAAGAGTGCAGGAGCACAGAAGATTAAGGTTATTAAAGTTGTTAGAGAATTGACCAGCCTTGGTTTGAAGGAAGCAAAGGATTTGGTTGATAATGCGCCGAAGCCTCTTAAAGAAAATGTATCAAAAGAAGAGGCAGAAAAGATTGCTGCTCAGATTGCAGAAGTTGGTGGAGAAACTGAGATTAAATAACAATATTTTGCTTTTTAAGCTCTTTGTGTTAAGCAAAGAGCTTTTTAAATATGGTAAAAAATTGTTGTGATATTATTATGATCTTTAGTTTAAATTTAAATAATGATTGAAATTTGATGAGTGTAAAAATAATGGATTTAAACGATAAAAAAGCACATGAAATTGATAAACAACGAAAGTGGTATGTATATATCCTGGAATGTGCAGATCAGACTTTCTATACTGGAGTTACACCCAGGCTTTATCAGAGATTAGCAGCACATAATGCTGGTCGAGGTGCTAAATACACAAAATGTAGAATACCGGTGAAACTGCTTTATTGGGAAATTTGCCAAGATAGATCAGAGGCTTTAAAAAGGGAAGCTGTGATTAAAAAGATGAAACGTAATGAAAAAATAAAGTTATGCAAAACTTTTGATCAATAGAATAAAAAAACGGGAGAAATGTTTCTCCCGTTTTTATTTTGGTTTTAATTTGCCGTTTTTACTTCCATCCAAACATCATTCCACAAAGCAAGTGCATCACTATCTAAATCCTTAAAGTAAGTACAACGATCCAAAATATCTTCTGTTATATGATAGGAATCAATTGCCAACAACTCGGGATCCAAATACTCTTCTGCGGCGCTATTTGGTGTTGTATAACCAACGTATTCGGAGTTTTTTGCCGTAACCTCAGGATCACATAAGAAGTTAATAAAACGTTCTGCGGCTTCCTTGTGCTCTGAAGACTTTAAAACAACTAAGTTATCAACCCAAACGTTGCTGCCTTCTTCAGGGACGACATAAGCCAGATCAGGGTTTTCCATAATGGCTTCGGTAGCAGAACCGGAGTAATCCACTGCTAACGCAACACTTCCGCCAATCATATCATATTTGATGTTATCCGTTCCGTAAGCTAAAACTAAAGGCTTTTGTTCTTTTAAAAGTGCGCAAGCTTCTTCCAATTCTTCAGGGTTTGTTGTATTAATATCATAGCCAAGTTTACAAAGCGCCACCATAATGGAATCACGAATGGAGTCATACATCATGATCTTGCCTGCATATTTTTCATCCCAGAGAATATCCCAGCTGGTTACGGGATCATCGACAAGCGTTGTATTATAAACGATACCAACAGTACCCATTAAATAAGGAATGGAATATTTTGATTCTGGATCAAAAGTACGTGTAGAAGAAACATCTTCGACATATTTAAAATTGGGAATATTTTCAAGATCCAGTTCGGCTAATAGATCTTCCTTAATTAGACGTTCTACCAAATAATCAGATGGAACAAGTAAATCAATTTTTGTCCCCTCAGTTGCACATATCGTATACATTTCTTCGTTGGATGTGGTTGTTGTATAGTTGATCGAAATATCAGGATTTTGCTTTTCAAATTCTTTAATCAGATCAGGATCAAGATATTCCCCCCAATTAAGAACATAAAGTGTTGTTTGATCTTTTTTTCCGCAAGAAGAGGCAATAGGAATTACAAACAGGATTGCCATAAGTAATGCTACAATTCTGGTTATTTTCAATTTAAATAACCCTCCTTAAAAAAATATAGTATAGATAAATCAAAGGGTTTATCTGGCCCTTTTTGCCTTTTTAGCGCGTCTTCCGCTACGAATAGCCTGCCTTTCGGCGCGGACATTAATAATGATAAGCAGAGTAATGACGCATAGAAACATAATTGTTGATAATGCATTAATTTCGGGATTGATGCCAACCTTTGCCATAGAGTAAATATAAATGGAAAGATTGCTGACTACACCTTGAGATGAGAAGAAACTAATAACAAAATCATCAAATGACATGGTAAAAGCCATAATGAATCCGGAAATGATACCTGGCATTAATTGAGGAATAATGACTTTGCGTATAGCATAACCAGGCGTAGCCCCCATGTCAAGTGCTGCTTCGTATAGATTTTCATCCATTCCTTTTAAACGTGGAATGACAGAAAAAATGACATACGGTATATTAAACACAATGTGTGAAATCAACATGGTAAGGTATCCACGCGGTATTTTGACAAAGATAAAAAGTAGCAATAAGGAAATTCCTGTAACAATATCCGCGTTCATCATGGGAATCTGTGTTAAATTGATGACAAGATTGCGGTTCCATTTTTTAAAATCATTAATTCCTATAGCGGCTAAAGTTCCAACAATTGTTGCAATTAACGAGGATAGGATTGCAATGCTCAACGTTACCCATATACTTTCCAGGATAAGTGGATTGGTAAATAACTTTTGATACCAATCAAAGGTAAAACCAGACCACTTGGTCATAGATTTTCCACTGTTAAACGAAAAAATCATCAGCATCAAAATAGGAAGATAAATAAAAATTAACAAAATAGCGAGATAAAACCGCTTGCAAAAATTCCAAAATTTTGTCATCTTACATTCCTCCCGGCATGACGCCATCATCGCTTTTACGGACTAATGCCATGCTGAGCAACATCAAAACCATCATGACAACGGCCAGTGCGGAGCCGGTATTCCAATCCTTTAATAGCATAAATTGATTTTCCAACAAATCGCCAAACATCATAGTCTGTGAACCGCCTAAAAGCCTTGAAATAACAAATGTTGTGACGGCAGGCATGAAAACCATGGTTATTCCGGTAATAATCCCTGATTTTGTTAGCGGAAAAATAATATGAATTAACGTTTGGCGTTTATTTGCACCAAGGTCTTCGGCTGCCTGAATATAACTTTTATCAATTTTCGTAAAAGAAGTATAAATAGGTAAAAGCATAAAAGGCAAGAAGTTATATACTAAGCCAAAGATAACGGCACCTTCGGTATAGAGCAATTGTTGTGCAGGAAATCCCAAAAGTTGTAATATACGATTAATTGGTCCTGAAGTATCTAATAATGCACGCCATGCGTAAGTGCGCAACAAAAAGTTCATCCACATGGGCAACATAAATAGAAGGTTGACAATACTGCCTATGCGAGATTTCAATTGCCATAAAAACAACGCTGCTGGGTAAGCCAATAGAAAACAAAGTACGGTAGTAATTAACGCGTACTCTAAAGATAAAAGTAAAACAGACATACTGGAGCCGGAAAGCGCTGATTCAATATATTCTGTTGTAAAAACCAATGCACCTGTATCTGTACGATGAACAAACGCATAAAAAAGGATAAGGAGCAATGGAACAACGGTAAAAATGACCATCCACACAACATATGGAAGGGCAAAAGTTTTCTTCTTGTTCATTGTTTAATCTCCAGATATTCCGCCGTATCATATTGAGAACGGTCCATAATATGAATGTCGTCAGGATCAAGGTGAATACCAAGTCGGCTACCGACCTCTGCCGAATGAATACTTTGAATTAGCCATTCAAAGCCGTCGTCCCCTTTGAGTCGGATCTCGTAATGCACACCCATAAAGACAATGGAAGTAACCACCCCATTGATTGTATTATCTGTTGGAGGAACCAATTTGATATCTTCTGGGCGAACAACAACAACTACCGGTTCATTGTTATTATATCCTCTATCTAGACAGCGAAAATCGCGCCCGGAAAAGTGTGCGACATAATCCTCTTTCATAATGCCGTAGAGAATATTGCTTTCGCCAATAAAATCAGCAACAAACGAATTAATGGGCTCATTGTAAATCATCACCGGTGTTCCGATTTGCTGGATACGACCATTATCCATGACGGCAATAGTATCTGACATTGATAGCGCCTCTTCCTGATCATGCGTTACATAAACGAAGGTAATCCCCAATTGCTTTTGCATACGCTTTAATTCTAATTGCATTTCCTTTCGGAATTTTAGATCCAAAGCGCCGAGAGGTTCGTCCAAAAGTAATAACGCAGGTTCATTGACTAAAGCCCTAGCTATAGCTACTCGTTGCTGCTGGCCGCCGGAAAGAGTGTCAATTGTACGATTTTCATAATCAGAGAGACCAACTAATTTTAATTTATCTTGCACTTTCTGGCGAATTTCAGCTTTGGGCAATTTTTTGATTTTTAATCCAAATGCAACATTATCAAATACATTATAATGAGGGAAAAGTGCATAGCGTTGGAAAACTGTATTTAATTGGCGTTTATATGGAGGGGTATTAATAATGGATTTTCCGTCAAATAAAATATCCCCTGAAGTTGGTGTTTCGAAACCACCGAGCAACCGCAATAAAGTTGTTTTTCCACAACCCGAAGGGCCAAGCAAGGTAAGGAATTCGTTTTTACGAATATACAAATTAATATTGGAAAGTACTTCTACACCATCAAACTCTTTGCAAACATTTTTTAAAAGGACCAAACGCTGTTTATCCATAACCAATTACTCCTTCGCAACTGTGAAATATAGGGTTAAAAGCTGGGAGGAGAGGAGACCCAAATCATTTTGAGTTCCTTCTTGCCCCGGTTTTCAATAAAATGCGGTTCACTTGACCGATAATAAAAAGAAGCATTTTTTTTCAGGCGAACCTTTTTAACTCCCAAATGCAATATACCGGAACCAGAGAGTACATAGCCAAACTCCTCCCCTTCATGAGGATCTTCTGGGTCGGTACTGCACCCAGGCTGCAATGTTAAAAAAATTGGTTCGAGCATATTTTTTTGCGCATTGGGAACAAGCCATATAATCTGTTTAGCAGGATCTGCTTTTTCAAACATATCGTCTTTTGTAAAGACAATTTTTTCTTCCGCTTTTTCAGAAAAAAATTCACCCGGCGTTGTCCCAAGGCATTCGAGAATATCAATTAAAGTAATGATGGAAGGAGATGTTAGGTTTCTTTCCAACTGTGAAATAAATCCTTTGGAAAGTTCGGCACGATCAGCTAGTTCTTCTTGGGTAAGCCCGTATTTTAGTCGAAGGCTTTTAATTTTGGCGCCAATATCCATACTGCAAGACTCTCTTCCATCATTATTTTCACACTAATAATAAACAAAAAGTTTATAATTAGTAAACGAACAGATATATTAAAGCAGAACAGACAAAAAAAGTCAATATTTTTGTTTGAAAAATGCAAAATTGAGAATTATAAAAAACAAATGAAAAAAAAGCTTTTTATAAAGATTTTTTTATAATTTATATTTTAAATAGTAAAGATTTATGTTGAGAAAAAATTTAGTAATACTAAACAACAGTGAGAAAAATAAAAAATATTTTATTTGGAAATAAAAAGGGCTTATCAAAATAAGCCCTTTTTATGATGTAAAAAACATTATTCTTAATTATTCTTGTTCATCAATGATCATAGAAAAACACTGCTTTGGGGTGTATTATCTTCTGCCTCCGTTTGGGATTCTCCTTCTTCAGAGTGGGATTCGTCGGCAAGGACACAGATTTGATTCATTCCTCTAGGAATATAAGTAGAACTTTCATGCCCGGTAATATATATTGTACCATCAGATGCTACACCCATTGTAAAGTTATTGCCGGCTTCAATCGCAACAATATCTTTCCATTCTGAAACATCACATTGCCCATAAGAATTGCTGCCGGTTGCGACAACGGTACCGTCGGCAAGAAGGCCGACAGTATGACTCTCACCGCACGCAATATCCACAATGTTTCGCCAGGAAGAGACATTCAATTCTCCATAACTAGAATCAAACCAACCGGAGACTGCATATACTCGACCATCTTTTGTCAAGCCTACAATATGGTTAGTAATGTCACCTTTAATAACAGCCAAATTTTTCCATTTTTCAATTTCTTCAAAGACCTCTTGCACTTTATCCGCATAACTGTAGCGGTCGGCGCTGGGTAAAGAAGCTGTTCCATCCGTGCGAACGGCAATATCACCGAATTTATCATAAATTCCTGCAATTTGGTCGCCGTGCAAGCGAGCTAATGTTTCGCTGTCTAGTTCTGATGTATTATAAACCAACGTACCATCTTGCTGGTAACCGACAATGACATTATTAATTTTGCTTAAGGCAACAATCTCACTCCATGATGAGACGTCGGGTGCGGTGGCGTCAGCGGCAGTTGTATATTGCGAATAGCTGACATAACCGTCGGAACGAACCGCAACAATATAATTTTGCGTTAAAACAAAACTCTGTGCGTTAGTGATTGCAACACTGGGATAAGCTGTAGAAGAAAACTCAGTATAGTAAATATCTCCAGTTGCATCACGCACTGCAAGCATATTGTTGTATGCACCAATACGTCCATCATATGAAATAGCCCTTTGCCGGTAAACAGCAAGTTGTTCACTTAAAAGTTCTTTTGCGTTGCTATAATTTCCGGCACGTTCAAAATAAATAATTGCAGAAAGAGAATCACCTTCTTTTACAGCATTTTTTGCTTTACTTAAATTGACTGCCGGAATAATAAAGTAAATCAGTGCGAGGCATAGCCCAAGAAAAACAGCTGCGATAAGGCCACTGGTTAATAAAAGCTTTTTGGTGAGACGATGGCGTAATTCCAGAGATGATTGCAATAAAGAATGCTTTTGCTGTTTTTGTGTAATAAAATTTTGTATAGCATCTTCTTTTCCGAGTGGACTAGCAAGATAACGTTTAGCCATTGTTGCATTCTTCTTAAAATCTAATTTTTTTTGGATGATACTATACGAAATCCAATAGGCAATCATGATAACCATTAAACCAAAGATACATAAATAGTAAAGGCCCTGCCCTATGCCGGCATTGAGTAAAGCTTTAAGTCCAAACCCCAATCCTACAATAAGAGCAAGAAAAAGAACGATAGATCCGATGGTGTAGGTTATCCGTTTAATATGTGTCTGGTACAGATATTTTTGTAAAAATAAGTATTCTTGATTATGTTCTTCCCAAAAAGACTGTATAGAGAGTTTACTAGCGTCTTGTTTACGGCGAATTTCCTCTTTTTTGGCAACGATAGAAGGTAAATTTTCTTTTAAAGCGGTCAGTTGTGCCAAAGCTTCTGCCGATGCGCTCTTGATAGAAGAAGGAGCATAAGAAACAAGATAGGCAGCAGAAGGAAAGTCGTAGTATTTATAGTGATCCTTTAATAAAGAGCATAGGGAAACCCCTTCGTCAAGCATCATACGGACACTCTCTTCGGCTTCAGGATAAACCTGTAAGAGTGATGTCGGCAAATATCCTATACTGTTAATGCATAACTCCAGCAATATTGCGAGATCGGCACGCATATCAGCGATATCTTCTTCTGTACAATAGTCATTTTTTAAACGCTCGCGTGCAGCTTCACTCTTGACAATCAGAAACTGACGGACAAACAAGAGGTAATTTTTAAAATGAGCAGCTTTTTGCGTATCGTAAAATTCATTCGCTTCCATTGCAGCCTCTGCCCGGTCAAGTGCATTACGCATGCGGTTTGCATCAATGCCGGAATCAGAAAAGGCATTAGCAGCCTGCTGGAAAAACAACGCATCAGGATTTCCTTTATCTATATTTAATGCGGCATTTGCTGCATCAAGACAAAGTAAATACTCTTTAGAGAGCATAGCTGATTCTGCCTGTTGCAAATATTGTTCTATATTTGGAGAATTAGTATTTGCTGAGGCTTGTGGTTTTTGTGTTATGGTATCAGCATAGATAAATTTTCTGCCGCAGTGCGGGCAAGTCAGAGGCGACGCTGAAGAATCGTCTGCCGACATTGCAAATTTACAGTTGGGGCAATGAATAAGCGTAATTGCCATATAGACCTCCATATCACATAAATCTAGCAATATACTATAACAAAATAGGCAAACAAGCAAGTCAAGTGGGGAAAGAGAATGAGATTTTGCCTAAAATTTAGTAATTTTTATAAAAAAATTAAAAAAGAAAGCGCAAAACTTTTGTTTTGCGCTTGAAATATTTTTGTGATTAAGCCTTGCCATTGCAGCCAAGGACATCAACAATTTTATGACGAACCATTTCTTTAATTGCTGTTCTTGCTGGCCCAAGGTATTGTCTGGGGTCAAAATGATCTGGATGTTCGGCAAAATACTTTCTAATCGTAGCAGTCATGGCAAGGCGCAAGTCTGAGTCAATATTGATCTTGCAGACAGCCATGGAAGCGGCTTTACGTAACTGCTCTTCAGGTACACCCAAAGCTCCCGGCATATTTCCGCCGTATTTGTTGATCATTTCAACAAATTCCGGAATAACGGAACTTGCACCGTGTAATACAATCGGGAAGCCGGGCAAACGCTTGCTGACTTCTTCCAGAATGTCAAAACGCAATTTCGGATTGGTTCCGTATTTAAATTTATAGGCGCCATGGCTTGTACCAATAGCAATAGCCAAAGAATCAACGCCTGTTCTTCCTACAAATTCTTCAACTTCTTCAGGTCTTGTATAAGAAGAATTCTCAGCACTGACTTTGACTTCATCTTCGATGCCGGCTAATCTACCTAATTCAGCTTCAACAACTACACCTCTATCATGTGCATAATCAACAACTTTTTTTGCCAAAGCAATATTCTCTTCAAAAGGCAGAGAAGAACCGTCGATCATGACGGAAGTAAATCCGCCGTCAATACAACTCTTGCATGTCTCAAAAGAATCGCCGTGATCTAAATGCAGACAAATCGGAAGACCTGTCTCTTCAACGGCTGCTTCTACTAATTTTTTAAGATATGTGGGGTTGGCGTAATTGCGCGCACCCTTAGATACCTGAAGAATCAGAGGAGCTTTTTCCTCCATGGCAGCTTCGGTGATGCCCTGGATAATTTCCATGTTATTCACATTGAAAGCGCCAATTGCATAACCACCCTCATATGCTTTTTTGAACATTTCTGTAGATGTTACTAAAGGCATTGTAATATCCTCCTGTAAATTTTAAATTCCTATACTTATATTTTGCCATAGTTTAGCAAAAGGTCAAGACTTTTTAAAAATTTTAGGTTATACTTTAAAAAGAATTAAGTTTGCTTGTTACTTAAGTAAAATGATTTTATTGACAAAGCGAGGAGAAAAAGATGATAGATCCGAGATTATCCAAATTGGCTGATAGTTTGATCTGCTACTCTTGTGCAATGAAAAAAGGCGAGAAAATTTTAATAGAGATTTTTGATTGCGAGGAAATTTTGGCAGAGGAGTTGATTAAAGCGGCGTATAGAGCTCAGGTAAGGCCTTATGTTGTCACTTATAGTGTTAAGGCAGAGAGACAATGGCTTCTTGGCGCAGATAGGGAACAAATTGAGGATAAGGCAAGATGGGATGCTGCGCGTATGCAGCAGATGGATGCTTATCTTTCTTTTCGGGGTAATCGCAATACGGCAGAAAATTCAGGAATTCCTACTGAGAAAATGGCTTTATATCAATCAATCTATTCAAGAGAAGTTCAGCAACTTCGCTTACGTAAAAAATGGTGTGTATTGCGTTACCCTAACGAAGCAATGGCCCAGCTTTCTGGTATGAGTACAAGAGATTTTGAGGATTTTTATTTTGATGTCTGTACGCTGGACTACCTCAAAATGGACAGGGCGATGGAGCCGCTAAAAACGCTGATGGAAAAAACAGACCGCGTCCGCCTGATTGGGCCGGAAACAGATCTGTGTTTTTCTATAAAGGGATTACCGGCGATCAAGTGCGCGGGAAATAAAAATATTCCGGATGGCGAGATATTTACTGCTCCGGTGCGGGAAAGCGTAAACGGGACAATTTCTTTTAATACACCAAGCGTATATCAGGGCGATAAATATGAAAATGTGAAATTAACTTTCAAAGAAGGGAAAATAGTGGATGCCACTTGCAATCATACGGAAAAAATGAATGCCATATTAAATACCGATGAAGGTGCTCGTTATGTCGGAGAATTTGCCTTTGGTGTCAATCCCTATGTGACAAAGCCGATGTGTGATACGCTGTTTGATGAAAAGATTGCAGGCTCGATTCATTTTACGCCCGGTGCAGCTTATGAAGAAGCGTTTAATGGCAATGTTAGCGCGGTGCATTGGGACCTCGTCTGGATACAGACGCCGGAGATGGGTGGTGGCGAGATATATTTTGATGATGTTCTCATTAGAAAAGATGGCCGTTTTGTTTTGCCTGAGCTTAATTGCTTGAATCCAGAAAATTTAAAATAAAAAAGAACATCTTTGTATTACTTGAAAAAGAAAAATGGATATACTATAATATATGTGTATGTTTATTGAAGTGTAAATTTAGGTATTATACCTAGAAATTCTTAGGAGGAAACAAAATCATGGCAGTTAAAGTTGCAATTAACGGTTTTGGCCGTATCGGTCGCCTTGCATTTAGACAGATGTTTGGTGCTGAAGGCTATGAAGTTGTAGCAATCAACGACTTGACCAGCCCCAAAATGCTGGCTCATCTTCTGAAGTACGACTCTGCTCAGGGCAGATATGCTCTGTGCGATAAAGTCTCTGCTGGTGAAGATTCTATTACAGTAGATGGTAAAGAAATTAAAATTTATGCGAAAGCAAATCCTGCTGAACTCCCTTGGGGTGAGTTGGATGTAGACGTTGTGCTTGAATGCACGGGATTCTTTACTTCCAAGGAGAAAGCTTCTGCACATATCGCAGCAGGTGCAAAAAAGGTTGTTATTTCCGCACCCGCCGGAAATGATTTGCCCACGATCGTTTACAATGTTAACCATAAGACGTTGAAGCCCGAAGATACCGTCATTTCTGCGGCATCCTGCACAACTAACTGCTTGGCTCCCATGGCTAAGGCGTTAAATGAACTGGCTCCTATAAAGTCTGGTATTATGACTACGATTCATGCATATACTGGAGATCAGATGACTTTGGACGGACCTCAGAGAAAGGGTGATCTGAGAAGAAGCCGTGCGGCTGCTGTAAACATCGTTCCGAACTCTACTGGTGCTGCAAAAGCAATTGGTTTAGTTATTCCGGAATTGAACGGCAAACTTATCGGTGCTGCCCAGAGAGTACCGACTCCTACCGGCTCCACCACGATTTTGATCGCAGCTGTTGAAGGCAAGGTGACCAAGGATCAGATTAACGCAGCAATGAAAGCAGCAGCAAACGAATCTTTCGGTTACAATGAGGATGAAATCGTTTCTTCTGACATTATCGGTATCACCTATGGTTCTCTGTTCGATGCAACCCAGACTATGGTTTCCGATATGGGAGACGGCAACACGTTGGTACAGGTTGTTTCCTGGTATGACAACGAGAACTCCTATACCAGCCAGATGGTTCGCACCATCAAGTATTTCGCAAACGTGAAATAAGAGTTCAAGACATAAAAAGAAGCATGGAATTTCCATGCTTCTTTTTTTATTGCAGAAAGCTGTTCATGGCTGCTGGGTGGAGTAAAGCACATCCAGTGTTTCATCGGTAATGGTTTGTAAAGCGCCGCAAAGGCAGCCTTTTCCATAAGTGGTGTAGGATTGCCCGTCAATTTCCACAACAATTTTAGTGCGGATATAAGCCATCAGGCCGCTTTGCTCCAATGGAATGCGAATTTCGCCATCGGAAAGCTGTTCGGCGGATAATTCCACGAACTGATCCGGAGCGTAATAGATTTGGCAGGCATCTACCATATCCGAAAATTGATAGTTACAGAGCAACTGTTCCGGATTGGAAGAGGCGGCAGGGGAACTCCAGGGATCTACATAAGCGTTCCCGGTTTCTTCTCCTACATCAAAATAAATGGGGGAGAGGGGCAGTTCCAATACGGTATCCGGGCAGATCAGATTTAATTGATTGGCAGTAAAGGTGCCCTGACGGCTGCATACATAGTTCAAGATCAGGCCAAAAGTAAGGTATTTGGGATTGGGGGTGTTGCTGTCGGTTTGTTCCAGCGAGAAGCCGGAAACTTCCAGGCCGTACACCTCTGCATTCTCAAAGGAGCAGGAAACAACAGATTCCAGCTGTTTTTGCAGTCTTTTCTGCTGAGCCGGAAAGAACAATGTGAAAGCGATTCTGTTTTCTGTGTTTTGCGGAACGGCGATATAAGCAGGCATTTCAAATACTCCGATGTGTTTTTCAGTTCGGCATCCGCACAATAGCAAAAG
Source organism: uncultured Clostridia bacterium (assembly GCA_944347775.1). Lineage (GTDB taxonomy): Bacteria > Bacillota > Clostridia > Christensenellales > Christensenellaceae > QANA01. The sequence continues at coordinate 15,625 of CALVMT010000033.1, forward strand.
AAGTATGAGAATATATAGTAAGAAAGTAAAATGCTTTTTCATATCAAATTATATTTCCTTTCTTATGGAATATTATGGAAAGGCTAACTCTTGCGTGCGGAATATTCCGCACGCAAGAATTAGAGATGCTATTTATAATAAATCAATAAATATGTATCGGCTAAAGGTGTTTTGATATAAGAAGTTTCTGATACAGTCACAATACTATTGGTATACATATAGTATTTATAATTTTGTTTAAAGAAATCGCTGGCAAATCCCGGTTTGCTGAGTTTATTTTGATCAGCAGGAATATTAATTGTAGTAGAATAAGTAGTTGTTCTTGAATAGGACAATCCGAGTGTTGTGCGCACTTTTGTTGCGACTTCGCTTGTACCAGAGAAAGTCCAAGTAGCTGTATTAGACTGACTCCAAGAATAAGAAGAAGCATAAGCCCAAGAAGAAGTGAGGTAGCGGACACGCTGTTGATAAAGTGTGCTATGCCCATTGGCAATCGCCTCTTCTACAACAGTATTTCCATCTACGGGATAAGTGGTTTTCCAAATGACACCTGATATTTGGCGAGTCATGTTGGGTAGCCCTGAAGAAGAAAGCCCCGTTTCGTCATCAACACTGGTAAAAGTGTACTTTTCAAGCTCTGAAGCTTGGGCGATAGTAGTAAAAGAACATAAGAGAACAATAACTAAAATAAAACAGACATATTTTTTGGATTTTAATATAAGTATTTCTCCTTTTCTAATTAATAATATTTTTTACATATTATTGAAGAAATACATTGGAATCACCCCTTGTATATGTTCTTATTAAACTAATTCGCCAATTTGCAGGAAATTCCTGCAGGATTATGAAAAATGATTAAGAAAATAAAAAAACATGCCTTGCAGTCGCAAGGCATGTTTTGAAACAGAACTTAATCATCAACTTCCGAGCTGTAATCCTCGGAACGAATAGAAAGATTGCGTTTTTTCAGACGGGAATATATGAATTGCCGCAAAATTGTATATAATACAGCAAACAAGGGAATGCCCAGTATTGTACCCGGTAAACCAAACAATCCACCACCCAGCAAAATAGCGAAGACAACCCAGAACTTGGTGAGTCCGGTAGATTCGCCAAGTATTTTTGGAGCAATAATATGAGCCTCGAGTTGCTGAATACAGATTGTAACAATCAGTAATGTAAATGCATACGCCGGGGAAACGACAAATAGCAGAAGCATTGAAATCGCAGCACCAACTACAGGGCCAATATAGGGAATGATATCAGTAATGCCAATAATCACACTGATAAGCGGCGTATAAGGTACCCGACAGATAGTCAATACAATAAAATGAAGTATACCGATAATCAACGCTTCCAATAAAACATTAGAGATATATGCACTGAAAATTTCGTTACTTTCTCGGGTTAGTGCAATTGTATTATCGGCATATTTTTCATTAAACAATGCATAAACTACCTTTTTTGCCTGAGAAATAAGTAGGTCTTTGGAAAGTAAAGTGTAAATACTGATGACAATAGCTAAGACAGCATTGCTGGCATAGGAAACAATCTTTGTCGCAATATCGATTCCGGCATTTGCAATAACAGGTAAAATTGCCTCTAAATAAGTAAATGCTTTATCAAATAAATTGCTTAAAGAAACACCACCTTCAATTAATTCATCGGCATGAAGATCATGTGCGATTTGCTGAAGCCAAGTATCTAAACTGGATAAATATTCAGGTAAATTTTCAGCAAAAACAGATATGCTGTAACTGATCTGAGGGACAAGGATAGCCAGCAGAGCAAAAATAAACGCAATAAATAAAATATATACTGAAGCGATAGAAAGGCAGTTAATCAGTTTTTTACGCGGTTTTTTTGGCGTTTCTAAAAAACGGAACACTTTTCGTTTAAAAAATTTTGTTGGGCGATTCAGGATGTAGGCGATGGCAAAACCCCATAGAACGGGGTTTATGACCTCGATGAATTTCCCCAAAGTTTTTGTAATACCACTTAAATTAAGCAGGGTTATAACTGCTGCTGCAACCGCTGTCAAAACCAAAAAAGCATAAACGGCAATCGTGGTATATTTCCGATTCCAATCTATTTTCATTACAAAATAACACTCCAAAATAAGGTTCTGTTAAAAATTATACCATATTTTGTTGATTTGTATGCACGCTAAGTTTATTGAGTTTTTGGATTTTTAAAAAAGGCAAATAACGGTCTGAAGCTTTGGCCAATGTATAAATAAGAAAAATATGGACAGGTATCATGAAAAATGTAGAAAGTGCTCGAAACCAGGCAATTTGCGACGGCATAAAACCAAGAAAAATTAAAGCCAATGTATTTAAAATAAAGGAACACAGCGTTTGTGTTACAATAGTACATATACTGATTCGTAAAAGAGAGTGGCGTTGATGTTTGAGAAAGAATAAGCCGGGTAACAGACCGATGAGAATATTGGTAATGGTAAAAATTGGATTATAACTTCCAAGGGGGCGAACCAAATAAACTAGAATATCAGTTAATCCACCGACCAGTCCGCCATAAACAGGCCCCAGTATGATACCAGAAAACATGATTGTAGTGGGAGAAAGATTAATGTCTTTAACCAGCCCGCCAAACATATCTACGGTAATGCCAAGGAATAATTTTAAGATGACAGAAATAGAAGTAAGTAGAGCAGCGAAAACAGTAAATTTGAGTTGATAGTGTTTGTTCATATATGATTCCTTTCAGGAATGACGCATAAAATTACTGCTTTTTCAATAAAAATAGGCACCGCAATAAAAATAAACGGATGCCTTTCATATTGATGGCAGCGGACGCGAGACTGGGGGCGAACAAGCGCTCTATATGGGCAACATCCCATCCCATATGATACCGCCGAATCTCTACTCTGCGCATTCGGTTTTATTATAAAACAAACAAGACTGTAAGGCAATAAAAAAATAGAAAGAGAAATAATCGATAATGAAACATGTTCTCTCCCGTCATGATACTCCAGAAAAATTAAGTGCGCGATATTTTTTACCTGTCTGTATGTTATATCGTGCCAATACGGGTAAAGTATGGCGACCAGGGCAAATTTTATGGATTCCGCCAGTTGATTGGTGCGCATCTCGAAAATGTGGAGCTTGCAGGCAAACAAAAGAACCGATTTTCCATTACCGTGAATATGAGGTTGGGCATGGTGAAAAAATCTATGAAATTGCGCAAAAGTTTAAAACTTCGATGAGAGCAATTTTGTCGGAAAATAGATTGCAACGTCCGGAAGAAATTAAAGAAGGTATGGTATTAAAAATCCCGTGCTTAAATGATGGTTTTATGATATATTCATATCGTATGGCTGATACGCCTGAGGAAGTGGCACAGAAATTTTCCATGACTAAAGAAGAACTTATCAGTTTAAATGAGGCTCAGGGAGGGATATACCCGGGCATGCAATTGGTGGTAAGAAAAAGAGGATCATCATGAAAAAAATCGTATTGATCGGTATCAATGCAAAATATACTCATACAAATCCGGCAATCCGTTATTTGCAGCAATATTGTGCTGACCCTCGTGTAGAAATTGTTGAATACACGATTAACATGGATGTCCAAGAGGTTTATGAGCAGATTACGGCTTTAAGAGCAGATGTTTATGGTTTTTCCGTATATATCTGGAATGTAAATTATGCTTATGCTTTGGCAGATAAGTTGCGTGCCAACAGTAATTCGCTTATTTTTATGGGAGGGCCGGAAGTAACCTATGATGTAAAAACTGCACTTAAACACTGTGATTATGTAATTTTCGGGGAAGGCGAAAAAGCATTTGCACAGTTTGCACAGGCCTTTTTTTCCGGGGGAGATATAAGAAAAGTGCCTTCAGTTTGTTATATGGACGACGGGATACTGCATTGCAATCCTCAGGCAGATTTTGTAGACTTGGATGAACTAAAACAACCCTATACTGATTTGGACAAACTAGACAAACGCTTGATTTATTATGAATCATCCAGGGGATGCCCATTTTCCTGTGCCTACTGCCTTTCATCGGCAGAAAAACAGTTGCGATTTGCTTCTGTGCAGAAGGTGCGTACAGATATCCAAACTTTTGCACAGGCGGGAGTAATGAAAGTCAAATTTGTTGATCGGACATTTAATGCAGATGTAAAACGCGCAGCGCAAATCATACATGATATTAATACATATGGGGGGAAGACGGAGTTCCACTTTGAAATTGCAGCAGATCTAATTGATCGTGAATTTTTACAGGAATTAGCACAGGCGAAAAAAGGAAAAATACAGTTGGAGATTGGTGTGCAATCGACTTACGAACCAACCTTGCAGGCAATACATAGAGTGCAGGATTTCTCATATATAAAAAAAGTTGTCGGAGAAATACTCTCGCATGGCAATGTAACCGTGCATTTAGATTTAATCGCTGGACTTCCGCTTGAAGGGATGGCACAATTTAGGCAATCTTTTGATGATGTTATGGGTATGGGTGCGCAAGCGGTACAGCTTGGTTTTTTGAAGTTACTTAAAGGTTCTCCGATGGAGCGGCTTGCCAAAATATATGGAATTGTCTGTTCACAAATAGCTCCTTACGAAGTGCAGTATACTGACGCCATTTCGATACAAGAGTTACAAGAGTTGCACGAAATTGAATATTTATTGGAACGAATCTATAATTCGGGGTTATATTATCATACGACTCATCTGACGGCGCGGGCGGCAGGAAGTTATTATACTTTTTTTAATGCATTGAGAAAAAGATTGATACAAAAAGAAATAGAAGTTAAGCAATTAAATGAACAACAGCTGGCGTTGCTGTTATGGGATCAAATGGAAGAATATGAGCAGTGCGAACTTTTACGGGAAACGATTCGTTTAGACTGGTTTTTGCGGAAACGGCGGGCGCATATGCCTAAAACGTTGGAAAAACATGAAGACTGGCAAAAGCTTTTTTATAGGCATATGCCGGAAATTTTAGCAAAGAAAATGCCGAAGGCCAAGCGTCCATGGCATTATTCGCGAATAGAAAAATTTAGTTTTGATATTTTATCTTATTTGCGGACAGGCAAACTTATGCCTGGTGAATATATTTATTTTTTTGATTATACTGGAGGGAAAACGCCGGACATAGTAGTTGTGCAACAAAATGGGGAGAGATTTATTTGCCAAAACGAAAAAAAACAGTAGGGGCGGTAAATGCTTAAATAGATAAAAAAGAAAGGCTCGGAATAAAACCGGGCCTTTCTCATATAGAGGAAAAATGAAACGGGAAATTGATGCGTTTTGCATCAATCCTATTATGACCGTATAAAACGTTTTTATACATTGAAATTTAAATTTTTTTTTATTTTTTTCGCCCGCTTTTTTTGAATTGAACAATTATCCCAGCAATAGATAGAAGAAGTGTAGCTCCTAAAAGATAAGATATCGAATGGGAAAAAAACAGATGCAATTGCGTAAATGTTGTTTGTAACGACTGATTTAAGGAAAATACGCTGAAGCCTATCTGCGAAAAAACGGTGATTAAGTATCCGCCGTGTAAACTGAGTAAGAGTGCTCCGCAAATAGAGGTTGATAGGATGAGCAGTATTTTTTTATAGCTAATAGATAAAGCGCCTGCTGCAAATCCTAAAGCAAACAGAATAATCAATCCCACTGTACTGAATAAGGGAATTTCAAATGAATAACAAAGGATAACTCCCGCAGAGAAACCTAATCCTGCTCCGGCGGCAAACATTGCGATTTTGTAAAGCATATACGTGAGGCCAGAAACAAATAAGCCAACAAGGATGTAGATAATGTTTTTGGTTACAGCACTTAGCCCAATAGAGGAAAGCAAAAAATAGCTAGCTAAAAAGCCGGCAATAAAAGCATAAGCAGAAACTAATAACCGGATATGCCGATAGCCAAAAAAACATAATATAAAAGCTAATGCAATTTGCAATAGAATAAAGACTGCGAATAAATCAAACATGAAAATATACCTCAGGCAAAAAAATTAGTTTTATTATAATAAATTTTTATAAAGAAGTAAATAAAACATATTATTCGGGAAAAGCTATATGATATGAAAAAACAGAGTAAAAAATTATGGATTAAAATAGTATGCGGATTGGGTATTGGGATGGTTAATGGCTTTTTTGGTTCCGGAGGAGGAGTAATTGCAGTAGAAGCAATGCTACGTCTTCATATATCGGAAAAACATGCGCATGCTTCGGCAATTCTTGCTATTTTGCCACTTAGTATAGCTAGTGCAGTTATATATTTTTTGAATGGATATGTTCCACTGGGCAAAGAAACATGGTTATTGTTTGCGGGTGGAGCGGCAGGCGGACTTTTGGGCGCCTTACTTCTTGATAAGCTCCCCGCTAAATGGATTAATATGCTGTTTACTCTTCTTATTTTAATTTCCGGTTTTCGCATGTTATTTGCATAACATAAATAGAAAAGAGGGTTGTTATTCATGTGGTATTTGGTCGCGGGAATTGTATTTGGACTAATTGGAGGGATGGGTATGGGCGGAGGTGTTATTCTCATTCCTATTCTTACTTGGTTTTTAGGTGCTTCTCAACATGAAGCACAAGGGCTAAATCTGCTGTGCTTTCTACCAATGTCTATTTTTGCGCTCGCAATGCACTTAAAAAAGAAACAGGTTAACCTTCGTCTGGCGCTAGTACTTGCTTTATCTGGGTTAGCCGGCTCCTTAGGAGGGGCATATCTTGCATCGATTTTTGAAAGTGATATTTTAAGCAGATTATTTGGCGGTTTTCTTGTCGGTCTGGGCTTGTGGAGAATATATCAATTTATAATAACACTAAAAAAAGTAAAGTTGACAAATAAAAAACATGGTTTTTAACCCATGTTTTTTATTTTGGTAAGCAGATATTTAAATCTATTTTATGGCGAGTTTAATTCAAAATGAGATTTTATTGCTTGTTATAGAAAGACAATTAAAGTGTTGAAATAAAACAGAAAAATACGTATGATAAAAATAAAAAAGGAAAAATGAAAATGAAGTTGATTCTTGCTTCGGCATCACCCAGAAGGATTGAATTATTACGGCTTATAACCTCAGAATTTATGGTAATTGCTGCAGATATAAATGAAAAAATAGAACAAAGCAATTGCGTCGATCGAGTACAACAATTAGCCTTACGAAAGGCTGAGGCAATAGGATTACGGCCGGATACTATAATTATTGGCGCTGACACTTTAGTATATGCACAGGGTGAAATTTTAGGTAAACCCAAAGATTCGCAGGATGCAGCTCGTATGCTTCGGTTGTTAAGCGGTCGTATGCATCAGGTATATACTGGAGTTGCATTGTTGAGCGAAACATCGCGCCACATATTTTATGAAGAAACAAAGGTTTATTTTTCTTCGATTTCAGAGCATGAATTGCAGGAATATTTAACATTTGCAAAATATCGGGATAAAGCAGGAGGGTATGCGATTCAGTCGGAAGCGGCAAAATTTATTACACGGATTGAAGGATGTTATTATAATGTAATGGGTTTTCCGGTAAGCAGAGTGTATCAAGCTTTGAAAGGAATGCATTTTGAAGGAGGAAATAAAGGAATATTAGATTAAATGCATCCATATGTATAGAGTAAAAATATAACATATGGGATGAACGAATTTGACAAAACTTTTTTTAAAAGAAATTGGTGTAGACATGGGATCTGCACATACACGTATTGGTTCTTTGGAACAGGGTTTGATTTTATGTGAACCGACAGTTGCAGCAATACAGATTGATTCAGGCCAACCCATTGCTGCGGGTATTGCCGCTATTGAGTTGATTAAATATGCGCCGGAACGTTATCGTAGCATATATCCGGTAAAAAACGGGTTAATTTCTGATTGTATGCTGGTTTCTTATATTTTAAGAAAGTTGCTTCGCAAGGCTTGTGTAGGCATGGGCGGTCTGATGCACTCACTCGAGGGAACTTTCAGCGTTCCTTGCGGGCTTGGGGATCAAGACTATATGGCTTGGGAGTATTGTGCAGCGATGGCAGGGATTCGAAAAGTACAGTTTGTAGAAGAGTCTTTAGCCGCAGCTTTAAGCGAAGGTTGGGATGTATATAAACCTTATGGGAGAATGGCAATCAGTTTAGGCGCGGGAGATATCCGAGCTGCGGTAATGAGTTTTTCCGGTATATCAGCTTATCATCAAAGAAAAACAGGAGGAACATATCTCGATGGCTTGATTGTCAGATATATTGCTGATACATATGGTTTACAGATTAATATGCTGGCTGCGGAACAGATTAAACAAGCTTTATCTATACAGGATACAACTGAGCAAAGTATCCATATTTTCGGCAAACAGCAGGAAGGAAACAAAATAGAGGAAGTTTATTTACATCCTGCGGAGTTTGCAGGAGTATTGCAGCTTATTTATAAAGAAATTTTAGAAATAATTTTAGAACTGTTTAAAGAAATTTCCCCGGAACTTCTTGGTGATATTTCGCAGGATGGTATTTTGCTTTATGGAGGCAATGCTCTATTATATGGATTAAAAAGTTATTTGGAGGAAAAAACGGGTCTTACGATTCAGATTGCAAGCTCTCCGTTTGAAGCAGTGTTGAGGGGTGTCTGTATGGCGAAATATTGGGATGAAAAACCATCACAGAGCTGGATGGCTTAGTGTAAAGTTTAAAAATAAGTTACGCTTATATGGCTGGCAAGAAAAAAGATGTATGATATAATGTCATATATCTTTTTTTATTGGAGAATGAGCAAATGAACTTTTGGAAGAACAGGCCGCTTGTTATTACTGTTATCTTGTCAATTATTTTAATTACGTTGGTGATTACAACGGCAAATACCGATGCACAGAGCGGTCCGGTAAGTATTTTAGGTGGGATTTTAAAACCGGTTCAAAGCTTTTTTTATAATGTGACAGAGGAAATTGGCATGTTCTTTGAAGACCGGGAAAATTCAGCAGGATTACAGGAGCAAAATACCGATCTCCAGCAACAGGTTGCAACATATAAGGAACAATTGCGGGATTATCAGGAATTGATAGCGGAAAATGAGCGCCTGAGGGATTTGCTTAATTATGTGGAAGAAAGCGAATATGGTATTGCTACGGCGCGTATTATTGGAGCTATGCCGGGAAATTGGTATGATGAATTTACAATTAATGCCGGCAGTAATCAGGGAATTGAAAGCGGTATGTCTGTGTATAGTGCAGATGGGCTGGTAGGTAAAGTCGTTTATGCTGCAGGAAGTTATGCTAGAGTACTTTCAATTATGGATGATTCTAGTGGAATTGCCGTTCTTGTTGAGCGGACAAGGGATAACGCGGTATTGCGCCCGGTAGAGGGTTCTGATCAGATGCTGCAAATGTACTATTTGCGTGAAGATGCAAATATTGTTCCCGGCGATAAAATTGTTACTTCCGGTATTGGCGGTATTTATCCAAAAGGAATAGAAATCGGTGTGGTGAGCGAAGTAAGTACAAATACGGCGAGTGAAAAGATTGTATATGTACAAAGTACCGTAGATTTTAACCATCTGGAAGAAGTCAGTGTTGTTCTGCATGTTTACGAAGAGGTGGAATAAATGCGGTATTTGACTTTATTTGGAATTTCTGTGGTATCGATGATTTTGACGGCCTGTATCTCGCCCAATATGCCGATATTTGGTGCACAGATAGATTATATCCTGGCTTTTATGCTTGCAATGGTGATGATGGAAAAAACCATGACACCTGTTTTTTATTGCTCTGGAGTAGCGGTTTTTATGGATGCTTTTTTTTCAAAGGCATTTGGATTTTATATATTGCAGTATTTATTGACAGGTTTGATGATTTATTGCTTTATTCGCAAAAAGAATATAAAATTTGGAGGCATTATTGGGTTGGCGGCCGTTTCGTGGATGATTAGAGAATGGATAGGGGTAATCCTTTGCTTTTTTATGGATGCACCTGTGGGATTGGGGTTACGGATTATCCATAGTATTTTACCCGGTGCGGTTCCGCAGATTTTGGTGAGTATGCTTGTTTATTATTTGATAAAGAAGCTGTATCGCCATCGGTTTATTTGGCCTGTTGCGACATTTGCGGATTGGAGTTGAGCGTATGTTTGAAAAATTAAAACATCGTTATATTGCTTGTTTTATTATGATATTTGTTTTTTTTATTTTTATGGTTGTACAACTGTATCGGTTGGTTGCAACGGGAGAACAGGGGAGTACGCAAAATAGTCAACAGGCAAGTGTTTCGGTAGCCGGGAAAAGAGGAACGATTTATGATGCCAATGGTGTTGCTTTGGCATATGATCAGGAAAGTTATGAAGTGACATTTTATCGGGATCCTGCAAATAATGCATCCAGTGACCGTGCAAATTATACCAGGATTTTGATGGAAGCCATCGATATTATTGAGGGCAATGGCGATACTATAATAGACACTTTTTTGATTGTAAAAAATGAAGACGGTAAATTTGAATATGATCTTAGTGCTGAACTGAGTGAGGAAATCAGGGAAAAACGGATTGAGTCGTGGTGTGCCAATATGCAGCTTACTGACACTGAAATGGAACCGGAAGATATTTATTATGATTTGCGAAGCCGCTTTCGTATACCGGAAGAATTAGATTACGAAGAGGCGCGAAAATTGCTTTCAATTTGGCAAGAAGTACAAATGAATATGTACCGTTCTTACGTTAAAGTAACTATTGCAGAAAATGTTAGTATGGAAACAGTTTATGAACTGGAAACGCATGGGGATGCACTGACGGGAATAGAGATAGCCGAAAGTTATACGAGGTATTATCCTAAAAACAGCACAGCAGCCCATATTATCGGGTATTTGGGAAGAATTGTAGATGAAGAAGAATTGGAGGAAAAAGAAGCTCTGGGCTATACTGCGGAGGATCTGGTGGGTAAAGTAGGAATTGAAGCAACAATGGAAACGTATCTTTCCGGATGCCTTACTGCTCGGCAGGGAAAATTAACGTATAGTTTAGATAAGGCAGGAAGTATTATCAAACAAATCGACTATATTGTACCAAAACAAGGAGATAACGTTGTTTTAACGATAGATATTGGGTTACAAGAGATTACGGAAGAAGCTTTAGCGGCTAATGTGCAGAAAATACGGCAGGAACAGGAACAGGCATATGCAGATAACAAACAAAAATATGACCAATTGTTAAGTGAGCGTAGTGTTCAGGAGCTTTCTTTAGCTAATGCAGGAGCGGCTATTGTCATGGAAGTGGATACGGGGAATGTACTTACATTGGCGAGCTATCCTTCTTACGATCTGAATTTATTTACCGGAGGCATCTCTGATGAAGATTATCAGGCTTTGTTGGATCAGGAAGGCTCTCCCTTATTTAACAATGCAATTTCATCTACTTCTACTCCGGGTTCTATTTTTAAAATGGCAACAGCTGTAGCGGGATTGATGGAAGGAGAAATTACTGTTAACACTACAATTGTAGATAGTGGTCCCTATGATAAATATGTTAAAGAAGGTAGCGATGCGCCGGCCTGCTGGGTAAAGCCGAATTATAGCAGTCATGGTCGGCAAAATGTTGTTGCTGCATTAAAAAACAGTTGTAACTATTTTTTCTTTGAGGTAGCAGATCGATTAGGAATCGAGAGATTAACTGACTGGGTTGGAAAGCTTGGATTGACTTCGAAAACAAATATTCAGCTTACCGGAGAAGCAGTGGGATGGATCGGAGGACCTAAAATTCTTTATGACAGTTCATTACCTATTGATCAACAAAAAACATATAAACCTCTGTTAGTTTATAATAAACTCAAAACGCAATTGGCTGATTTCGGAACACAGCGCGGTGTAATTTATACCGATGATCAACTCTCAAAAGCGGCATTGGCGTTAATTGAACTTGTAGAACTGCAAAAATTGTCTATTGGGCCGGAAATCAGAGAGGTATTGAGCGAAACCTTAGATATTCCTGCTAATGTTTCGTTGCAACGCGGCTGGTCCAATGAAATTATGAGCACGATTATTGAGTTGATCTGGACTGATACTGATACGGTTACACAAGGGATAGGCGCGACACCGACGCAGTTGACCCCGATTGCTATTGCACGTTATCTTTGCGCGATCAGCAATGGCGGTAAGGTATATGATGCGAATATTATTGATAAAGTTGTTGATGCGAATGGGAATATTGTTATGCAAAGCGAACCGACGCTGGTGGAAGATTTGCAGTTACCAGAAGCCTATTCAAAGGCAATTATGGAAGGGATGGAACAGGTCGTTTCCTGGGAAAACAGGGGAACGGCGGGGTCTGCTTTTGCAGGATTTAAATATCAGAATATTTTGGCCGGGAAAACTGGTACAGCTCCTATTTCAAATATAGATTTGGAAGATAATATTTGGTTTTGCCTGGTGGCGCCGAAGGATGATCCGGAAATAGCAGTTGTCATTTTTGTTCCGAATGGTTTAAGTGACTGTAAGGTTTATGATACGGCTAAGGCAATTATCACTTATTATTTTGATCAAAAAGAAGAGCAGTTGGGAATTTCCTACAGCGAAGGAGATTTATTCTATTAAAATACATTGCATGATTTTTTTAAATAAGATATAATAATGTGTTGATAGAATTGTATATGTGTTTGGAAAGGGGGATGCCCGGAGTTGCTGACGATCAAGAGTTCGGGAGATATCCTGGAGTTTTGGGTAGACACCGATGCCCCTTATGGGCAGGTATGGGAAAGTTTAGAAGAAAAAATGCGCGCAATGCGTGAGTTTTATCGAGGTTCTAAGTCACCTGCACATTTTTTTGGAAAAAAGTTTACGGAAATGCAAAAAAAGGAAATTCGTACATTCCTTCAGAAAGAAATAGGAATCAGTGTAGTCTCTTTTTCAGATGATGAAGATATTTGTGATGTTAAAGAAACAGAACAACAGACTGAAACGTCGAAAGATCTTTTTTTTCACGGGACTTTGCGCAGCGGACAACGTTTGGAAAACGAAGGTAATATAGTAATAGTAGGTGATGTTAATGCGGGCGCAGAGGTAGTCGCCGGAGGAAATATTGTGATTTTTGGGAAACTTCGCGGGTTAGCGCATGCCGGAGCGCAGGGAAGGCGTGATGTATTAATAGCGGTAAACAGTCTGATGCCGCAGCAAGTGCGTATCGGAGGTAAAATTGCGATTATTCCGCGTGGTAGGGAAATTGAAGGTCCGGAAATCGTACGCATCGAAGAAGATAGGATTATAGTAGATTCCATGGGATAATGTAAACGAAGGAGCAAAGTATGCAAAATGTAATTGTAATCACATCCGGTAAAGGTGGTGTGGGGAAAACCACAACTTCTGCCAATATTGGCGTAGGGTTGGTTCGTGAAGGGAAAAAGGTAGCTTTGGTAGATACGGATATCGGCTTGCGCAATTTGGATGTGGTGCTGGGGCTGGAAAACAGAATCGTCTATGATTTGGTGGATGTTGTGGAAGGAACTTGCCGTTTAAAACAGGCCTTAATTAAGGACAAGCGTTATGATGGTCTATATTTATTGCCGGCAGCGCAAACTCGTGATAAAATGGCTGTCTCTCCGGAACAAATGAAATCGTTGATCGAAGAATTATCAAAAGAATTTGATTATATTATTATTGATTGCCCGGCAGGGATAGAACAGGGATTCCAAAATGCCATTGCAGGAGCAAAAAGCGCGATTGTTGTAACAGTACCAGAAGTATCTTCTGTTCGGGATGCTGATCGAATTATCGGGCTGCTGTCGGCGGGCGAAATCGACGATGTTAAATTGCTGGTTAACCGTATGCGCCCGGATTTGGCAAAGAAAGGCGATATGCTCTCTATTGATGATGTCATAGAAATTTTGGGTGTCGATTTGATTGGTGTTATCCCGGAGGACGAAATGATTTTTCGCGCAAGTAACTTGGGGGAACCGGCTGTAGGAGATGAGAAATCAAAAGCAGGCGCAGCATATCGTGCAACGGTAAAACGCATTTTAGGAGAAGATATTCCTATTGGTGTATATGAAGAAAAAGATAGCTTTTTTAAGAAAATTAAAAAGTTGTTTGGCAACTAAGCATTGATGAAGATTGCGCATTGGAAGGAGCAGAAAATGGGTCTTTTTAGCAGAAATAAGGCAAAAAGCAGTACAGTTGCAAAGGACAGGCTAAAACTGGTGCTGATTTATGATAGAGCCGGGACTTCATCAAATAATGCCATGATCGAAATGATGAAGAGAGATATTCTTAAAGTGATTCAGGAGTATATCGAAATTGATGAAGAGGAATTTGAATTAGATATTAAAAATTCTAATATTGGCGGTGAAGGAACTACTTCGGAAATTGTGGCCAATATTCCAATTAGACGAGTAAAAAAAATGGCCAGAAATAAATACTGATAGACTATGCCGGCAATTTGATTTGCCGGTATTTTGTTCAATATAGCCAACAGGAGGCATGATGGAAATTTCAAAAAAGAGGATAAAAAATAGAATTGATTGGGTTACAGTTGTATTGACTGTTGGCCTGGCTATTTTTGGTATGGTTTGCATTGCCAGTGCGACATCTGTAGGATTTGAGGAAGGGCAATCATTAATGTCTTATATTGGATCGCTGTTTTCCGGCAATGCATTGCGCCAGTTTATTTTTTTCTGTATATCCATAGGTTTGGCAATTGGTATAATGTTGATTGATTACAATAATATGAAAGAGTTTGTCAGCTTTATTTTTTGGGGAGCTGTTGGAATTTTGGCTGCAGTGCTTATTTTTGGATCAAAACAACGGGGTATGACAGGATGGTTTTATTTTAATGCTCTCGGCGTAGGGATACAACCGGGAGAATTTTGTAAGATTGCAGCGATTATTGTTTTTGCTAAAGAATTTTCGCAGAAAACAGAAGGGCGGACAATAGGAATTACGCGATACCGCGAGCTTTGGCCTGTTTTATGGAAATGTGCATTGATAGCAGGACTAATTATATTGCAGCCGGATTTTGGTACGGCCATGATTTATATTGCTATTGCCATAGCATTACTGTTTATGGCAAAGACAAGCTTTAAGGTGTTTGGCCCGTTAATCGGTGGTGGATTGGCTTGTTTGCCATTGTTGTGGCTGTTATTAACTCCGGATCAGAAAAATCGTGTATATGTGTTTTTGGATCCCACTCTGGAACCGGAGGGAGCTGGATATAATGTATTGCGGGCAAAGGCGGTAAGTAGTTCCGGAGGCATGTGGGGAAAAGGATTGTTTTCGACTGACCTACTCACGCAAAAAACAAATTATCTTCCGGAGGAACATACAGATTTTATTTTTTCCTCTACTTGTGAAGCAATTGGTTTTTTTGGAGCGTTCGTATTGGTTGTTGTTTATCTGTTTTTGATTATACGTCTGTTCTATTTATCTATGAGAGCAAAAGATGATTTTGGAGCTTACCTGACTATGGGTGTAGCGTTTATGTTGTTATTTCATTTTATAGAAAATGTAGGGATGAATATCGGAATTATGCCGGTTACGGGTATTCCTTTACCATTAATTAGCTATGGTGGCTCCAATTTGATGACAACAATGTTGGCTATTGGTTTGGCTTTAAACGTAGATATGCGTCGGGCAAGAAATAATAAATTACTGAATGAATAGGGAATAAGAAATATTTTGTGCTGTGTGGCAATATACATAAGTGAGCAGAATGTTATACCATTTTTTGGAGGGATAAGGTCATGCAGAACAAATATCAGAAAAATTTGTCGACAAACAATACATTTCGCGCGACGATAAGACGAAACCATTATGAGCGCATAGCAGCATCTGCGCAAAATTTGGAAAAGAACCGCAAATATCAGGAAGAAAAAGAAGAGAAAGAAAGATGGAAAGAATTTTTTAAAAAAGCGGAAAATCTTCCTGTGAGTTATAAAAAACTGCTTTCTCGTACAGCTGTATGCTTGGTGCTGGCACTTGGAATATGGGGAATAAAAGCATTAGATACCCAAGTTGCAAACGAATTTACTGGAGAAATTACATCAACAGTGACCGAGGAGGAAAGTGAGCAATTAGGACGCCTGCAATTTGTTAATGGAGAAACCGAATTTAATTATAGTCTTCCTTTGGAAGGCGAGGTCGTTGAATCTTTTGCAGAAAGTGAAAGGGATGTCTCAATTAAGAGCGAGCAGCAAGCACAGGTAAAGGCTATTTTATCTGGAACAGTAGTAAAAACTTCGACTGACAGCATTGTGATTAATAATGCAAATGGTACACAAACAACGTATACGGGTATTGTGCCGAGCGTATTGGCCGGAGATGTTGTAGAAAGCGCGCAAGTTATTGGAAGTTTGCAGGAAGAGATACTGTGCTTAGAAACAGTGAGCGGAGTAGGTTATCTGGATTCTCTGGATGAAGAGCAGTTAGAACAAGCTGCCATGCAAATTGAAAGCTGAATTTTTAGGGAAAAAATGGTCGATTAGCCTGCTATTTTTTCCCTTATTAATATGGATGTGCATAGTCAATGGAGGGCTTGAAACAGCAGCTTTTCTGCTTACTTTAGTTCTTCATGAGTTCGCGCATATTTTATTGGCCCAGGCATTTGGAATGGAAGTCGAAGAAATGCAACTTTTACCTTTTGGATGCGCGGCGAAAACGCCGGGCATTTCTTTTTGTAATAGTCGGGCAGAAATTCTGGTAGCAGCTGCCGGACCTGGTATTAATTTATTAATGGCAGCAATATTAATTGTTATACCAATAGAGGAAAAATCTGTTTTTTTAGAAGCGTTTTGCAAGTACCATATTGGAATGGCAGCAGTTAATTTATTGCCTGTATTGCCGATGGATGGAGGGCGAATCCTATGTGCTGCGTTGAGTTTAAAATTAGGAGAACGGCGAGCAACGCAGTTAACCAGCATATTTGGTTTATTGACAGCCTTTTTGGGGTTGGCCGCATCAGTATGGCTGATATGGCAGGGGCAGTGGAATTTGAGTCTGCTGATTGTCGCAATTTTCATGCTTGGCGCTTCTTGGAACTATTATCGCAGCGCATTACAGAGTAATGCGGAAAAAATGCTTGCCAGGCGTAGACAAATTGGCAAAAGCGGTGTGGCGCAAGTCCATGCGATTGCGTTAAATCGAGAAAAACCTTTAGGGCGAGCGCTTACACAATTAGATCAGCGGGCATATAATTTGGTTTATATTTTGGATGACCAATTGCATCCGGTTGGGGTGATGGATGAACAGCTCCTTTCAGAATTGGCGGTGCGTCATGGTGTTTCGGCAAAGTTTTCCGAAATTCCATGGAAAGAAGAAAAAGAGAGGAGAAGGCTTAATGATTGACCATATTTCGACAAAATGCTATAATAAAAAAATAATGCATTGATTGAGTGAAGAAAAACAGACAGGAGTGCATGGTTTTTGATAGATACAGTAAAACTTGATCAGATTCTCCCTTTGGTGGAAAAACCGGGCAGATATATTGGCAAGGAATTGGGAAGTGTAAAAAAATCTACAGACTTGCCCATTCGCTTTTTGTTTGCATTTCCGGACGTTTATGAAGTGGGTATGTCTCATTTGGGTAGTATCATTCTTTATCATATGACGAACGCGCGCTCGGATACCTATGCAGAACGTGCATATGCACCGTTTCCGGATATGCAGGAGCAAATGAAAAAAATGGGTATTCGCCTATACTCTTTAGAGACATATACAGAGGCCTCGGCATTTGATATTATAGGATTTAATCTTTCCTATGAGATGTGCTATACAACTGTACTTTCTATGATGGATTTGGCCGGGATACCCTTGTTGGCAAGAGAGCGAAAAGAAGGGCCAATCATTATGGCCGGAGGAACATGCACTTACAATCCGGAGCCTCTTGCAGATTTTATTGATTTATTTGTTATAGGAGAAGGTGAAGAGGTTAATCATGAATTGTTGGATTTATATGTGCGACATAAGAAAAAAGGCTTAAATAAGCAGGCGTTTTTAAAAGATGCTGCCAAAATCCCCGGAATTTATGTCCCATCTCTAGTTCAGGTAGAATACTGTACCGATGGCACTATAGCAGCGATTAAAGGAGAAAATCTTCCCGTAAAAAAGAGATTTATACTGGATATGGATAATGCATATTATCCGGACAGTCTAATTGTACCAAATATTGAAATTGTACATGATCGAGTTGTTCTGGAAATTTTTCGCGGCTGTACCAGGGGTTGTCGGTTTTGCCAAGCTGGATTTATTTATCGGCCTGTACGCGAAAAATCGTTGCAAAAGTTAATGGCGCAAGCGCATCAATTAATTAAGCAGACAGGCTATGACGAGTTATCACTATCATCTCTCAGTTCGGGAGACTACAGTTGCATTGAACAGCTATCCGTTCGGCTGTTGGATGAGTTTGAGGATCAGCATGTCAGTCCCTCGCTTCCATCTTTGCGTGTAGATTCTTTTCAGAAGGAATATGCACAGAAAATGCAGAATGCGCGGAAGACAGGTTTTACATTTGCACCGGAAGCGGGTAGCCAACGTTTGCGTGATGTCATTAATAAAAATGTAACGGAAGAAGATATTTTACGCGGGGTAGGATATGCTTTTGAAAGCGGAGCCAGCACGGTTAAACTTTATTTTATGATGGGATTACCTACTGAAACGACAAAGGATTTAGATGATATGGTGGAATTGGTAAGCAAAATACGGGAAGTTTATTATCGCTTGCCTAAAGAGCAGAGAAACGGTTCTCTTAAAATTAATGTCAGTGCGGCATCATTTGTTCCCAAACCTTTTACTCCTTTTCAGTGGGAAGCTCAAGATACAACACAACAATTGCGTGAAAAACAGAACTATTTAAAAGAAAAGTTTCGTTCTTTAAAAGGAGTCCGTTTTGCCTATCATGACTCTCCTATCAGTTTTTTGGAAGCTGTTTTTGCCAGGGGAGACAGAAAATTAGGTAAAGTATTATGGTATGCATGGCAACAGGGAGCGCAATTTGACAGTTGGCAGGATTGCTTTAAAATGGAACGTTATGAAAAAGCTTTTGAACTGGCCGGAATAGATCCTTGCTTTTATGCCTATCGCTCTAGGGATGTTGAAGAAATATTGCCGTGGGATCATATCGATTGTGGTGTGACAAAAGAATTTATGCAAAGAGAATTGCGACGCGCGAAAGCCGGAAAAACCACACCTGATTGTAGACAGGGATGTCTGCGATGTGGATTTGAGGAGGTGTGCGTAAAAAAATGAGAGTTTGTGTCAAATTTTCGCGCGAAGGATTTTGTAAATATCTCGCACATCTGGATATACAGAGATTATTTGTCCGTGCAATTAAACGTGCAGGTATTCCTGCAAAATATTCATCGGGTTTTAATCCTCATATGAATATTTCTTTCGCCTATCCTTTGGGAGTTGGTATCGAAACGTTAGGAGATTACTTTGAATTTGTCACAACGAGAGATATTGATGTTGTTCAAGCACAAAAGCAGTTGCAAGAACAGATGCCGGAAGGCTTTTCCGTTGTGGCGGTGGGGCAGCTTTGCGATACTGAAGGCAAGCTGATGGCTCTTACTCAACAGGCAGAATACCGTCTTGAGAAGTTGCCAATGCAGTTTATGGATTGGATGAAGAGTTTTCTCCAAGAAAAGTCTTATCATATCAGACGTGAACGGAAAGGGAAAATACAGACTATAGATATTCGGCCTTCGGTGCGTGAATGTATTTTTTTGACGCAACAGAGTTTGTGCTTGTGGGTTGATTGTTCGAGCGGATCAGCTCTTAATCCAACATTGTTGCTAAAACAGGCGGCGGAAGTGTGTAAGCAGGAGATAACGGCGCAGGTGATACGTTTGGAATTATATACACAAAAAAACGGCAGTATGCTTCCGCTGCAAACATTGTTTGGATAAGGAAAGGTTGGTCAGCAGAAAAAATATGCGGAAAGATATCATTGCGGATGTCACCCCTCATGAAGCGCGTGTGGCACTTTTAGAAGATGGAGAACTTGCTGAAGTTCAGGTAGAGTTACGGGGCAATGAAAGATTGGTCGGCAATATTTATAAAGGCAGGGTGGCGAATGTCCTGCCTGGTATGCAAGCCGCATTTGTCGACGTCGGATTGGATAAAAATGCCTTTTTATATGTAGGAGATATTCTTGCAGATAAAAGCGATTTTGATTTTGACAATATGACTGGTGTTGTAGAAAAAGAACTTAAAGAAGTCAATATCAAAGATGTTGTAAAAAAAGGGCAGGAAATCATAGTGCAGGTGCTTAAACAGCCTGGAGGGACGAAAGGTGCGCGCATTACGACGCATATTACACTACCCGGTCGGACAATTATACTGATGCCGACTGTTGACCATATTGGCGTGTCGAGAAAAATTGAAGATGAACAGGAACGCGAACGCCTAAAAAGTATAATGACAGAACATAAGCCTGAAGGAATGGGAATTATTGTGCGGACAGCCGCAGTGGGTTGCCCTAAAGAGGAACTAATTCGTGATATTCATTTTTTGGAGCGCTTATGGCAGCGTATTCAAAAAAAAGGAAGCCTTGTTTCTGCTCCGCGACTGATTCATGCTGAAGAAACGCTGATGTTCCGCACAGTGCGGGATATGTTTACCACAGAAATTAGCAGTTTTGTGATTAATGATCGAGAGTATTACGAAAAGGTGCTTACCGTTGCGGAGATTACTTTGCCGGAAATTGCTAATCGAATTCATTTATATCAAGATAAAGTTAATATATTTGATGCATATAATATTGAAAATAAAATAGATAAGATTTTTAGCAGAAAAGTCTGGTTGGATAATGGTGCCTATTTGGTTATTGATGAGGCGGAAGCGTTAACTGCGATTGATGTAAATACCGGGAAATATATTGGTGAAGATGATTTGCAAGAAACGATTCTCAATGCAAATCTGGAAGCGGCAAAAAAAATAGCACAACAGCTTCGATTGCGAGATATCGGTGGTATTATCATTATCGACTTTATTGATATGGAGGATAAGAAAAACGAAGATCTGGTTGTAGAAACGCTTAGAGAGGCTCTAAAAAGTGATCGTACAAAGACAAATGTTATTGGCTTTACCGGCCTCGGATTGGTAGAAATGACGCGTAAAAAAGTAAGACGTCGTATTTCTGCATTATTGCAGATTCCCTGTGCTGATTGCGGTGCCAGCGGAAGAGTACTTGCGCCGGCAGCAATAGCCATTCGTATTCGAAGGGAAGTTAATCGCCTTGTTCTTAATATGGATGCAGATAAATACCTCGTGGAAGCTTCTCCCGAAACCGTACGATATATTGAAGATTGTAATGATCGAGGGATTCCTATTCTTCAATCTTATCAGGGAAAGACGTTCTATATTAGTGCAGATAAAAAAATCGGGAAGCAAACTTGCAGAGTTTCTGTTTATACCGAGGCAATGCGAAAAGAAGAAGGATTGAGAGATTCTCGGTTGTTTTTCTAGAAATGGATGGGAAACGCATAAGAAAGTACTGAAATCGTACATAATACTATTGTAACAATGAATTTTTTATGATAGAATGCAGTAGAAACAGTATACTCTTATAAAGAGTGGGTATCCCCCACTCTTTGATTTTGTATAAAAGAGATATAGACGGATAAATTGGGCAGGAGGTAAGGTTTTTTGGCAAAAAAAATTGAAGAGAACGTGATGAACTTGATTGCCCCTGCTATTGCGCAGATGGGGTATGAATTAGTCGATGTGGAATACATTAAAAAGAGAAATGAAGATTCTGAACTGGTTGTCTATATTGACAAAGAAGGCGGGGTCGATTTAGACGATTGTGAAATTTGCAGTAATGGGATAGATCCGCTCATTGAAGCGGCAGACCCAATAGAAGAGTCGTATCTTTTATGTGTGTCTTCTCCCGGAATTGATCGGCCGCTCAAACGTCCGAAAGATTTTGAAAAGCATATGGGAGAAAAAGTAGATGTGAAATTATATGAAAAGTTAAATGGGAAAAAGGAATTTACTGCGATTCTCAGGGGATATGAGCAGGAAAAAATTTTATTGGATATCGGAACGGAAGAACTCTTGGAATTGGTTGCTTCAAAGATTGCGCTAATTCGTCCGCATATTGAATTTTAAGGAGTAATGGGCATGAACGCTGAATTTATAAACGCATTAAACGAACTGGAACAGGAAAAAGGTATTGATAAAGAAGTTTTACTGGATGCAATTAAAACGGCATTGGTATCTGCATATAAACGTGATTTTGGAATGTCGCAAAATGCACGTGTGGATATCGATGATGTAACAGGTGTGATTAAGGTTTTTGCAGAGAAAACAGTAGTTGATGATGTTTTTGATGAAACGTTTGAAATTAGTTTGGAGGATGCCAGAAAAATCAATATGGCTTATGAGCTTGGGGATATCGTAGAAGAAGAAGTCACTCCGGCATCTTTTGGGCGAATTGCTGCGCAGATGGCAAAACAGGTTGTTATACAACGTATTCGGGAAGCAGAGCGTGGAGTAATTTACGAGCGTTTTATTGAAAAAGAGAATGAACTGATGACAGGAATTGTTTTGCGACAGGAACGGGGTAGTTATTATTTGGATCTCGGAAATGCTGAAGGAATTCTTCCGGCAAAAGAAGTCATTCCCGGTGAAAAATATGAAACAAATATGCGAATTAAAGTATATGTGCTTGAGGTAAAAAATTCTGCGAAAGGTTCACAGATTATTGTTTCCAGATCGCATCCTGGTTTGTTAAAACGGTTATTTGAACTAGAAGTTCCTGAAATTAATCAAAATACAGTCATTATAAAGAGTATAGCCAGAGAAGCGGGAAAGAGAAGTAAAATGGCAGTATATGCAGAAGATCCTAATGTAGATGCTGTCGGAGCAT
This sequence comes from uncultured Clostridia bacterium, assembly GCA_944347775.1. GTDB lineage: Bacteria > Bacillota > Clostridia > Christensenellales > Christensenellaceae > QANA01. The sequence goes on from CALVMT010000033.1 coordinate 38,417, forward strand.
GTGTCGGAGCACGTGGGAGCCGTATTAATCGCATTGTAGAAGAATTGCATGGGGAACGGATTGATGTAATTCCGTGGAGTGCAGATCCTGCAGAATTTATTGCAAATGCATTACGACCGGCTCAGGTGTTGATGACAAGGGTGAACGAGGAACAGAAAATGGCTGAGGCGATTGTTGCAGATAATCAGCTTTCTTTAGCCATCGGGAAGGAAGGCCAGAATGCACGTCTGGCGGCAAAGTTAACTGGATATAAAATTGATATCAAATGCCGTTCTCAGGTAGTAGACAATGTATTTGATGAATATAAAAATGCAGAGGGCGAGAAAAAGCAAGAGTCGGAGAGTGATAAGGATTGAAACAAAAAAAAGTGCCGATTCGCATGTGTGTGGCGTGTAGAGAGGCAAAGCCAAAAAGAGAACTGATTCGAATTGTAAAAAATAAAGAAGGGGTTGTCAGTGTAGATACAACCGGTAAGGCTCAGGGCAGAGGGGCGTATCTATGCCCTAATGTCAGTTGCCTGGAAAAAGCATACAAAATAAAAGCACTTAATCGAGCATTGGAATGTGAGTTTACACAAGATATGCTGCAAGAGGTAAAGCGGGTGATTTTGCGCCGTGAAATTGAAAAGTGATTTTTATGTTATGCTGGGGTTTGCAGCACGCTCACGCGGATGTGTTAGCGGATATACCGCGGTAGAATCGGGTGTACGTAAGAAAAAAATTTTGCTGGTGATACTAGATGAGGGAATTTCATCCGGCAGTCGAGAAAAGATCAAAATGTTATGTAGGGCAAATGGCGTACCTTATGTAACGGTTAGATCCGCAGAGGAAATGGGACGCCGTATTGGCAAGCCTGCTGTAAAAGTAGCGGGAATTACACAACGGTTATTTGCTCAGCGCATGCTGCAATTGATTGAGAAAAGTGTAGACGACAGGACGGAGGTTGAAGATTGAGTAAGTTTAATATATTAGAATTTAATAAAAATATGAAGGCGCATTTAAAAAGCGTAATTGAAAAGGCTGATCAACAAAATATACAGGCAAAGCAACGCCTTAAAGAAGCTAAACAATTGGAAGAAGGGTTGCGAAAACGCTTGGAAGAAAAGCAAAAAAGAACTTCTGATGAAGCGGTAAATCATATGTTGAAAGAAGAACAGCCAAAAGACTGCGGGGCTATTGAGACACAGCCTGTACAGGTAGACAGCCGCCTCCAAACAACAGTACAAGAAAACGAAACGCCAACATTAATTAAAGAGAATAACGAACATACTCAGAAACCTGAGAATATGATTAAAGTGGAACAAATGCCTGATGAACAGGTGAAAGAAGAGAAGGAAATCATGAAGACAGCCGTCAAGGAAAATACGGAAAATAAATCACATAGTGAACAGGGTAAACAAGTTGTGAAAGAGCCCAAAAAGGTAAAGGCAGAGGCAAAATCAGATTTTAGCGTGTATATGCCGGATCTGAGTGCATTTAAACCAAAGATTCGCGTAGTGCGTAGCGCTAAAGATGAAGAAGCCGAACAAAAAAAGCGCGAAGAAAAGCAACGTCAGGAGAGGGAACGTGCTATAGCTAATACAAAATCACAACGCCAGCCTTTGGAACGTCGTTCCGATAGAAATAACAATGATAACCGGTCCGGAAATTTTCAGCGTAGAAATTCATCCGGTATACAGGCCTACCAAAAAGAAAACGGGTTTAATAAATTTGATAAAGACGAAGATGTTGTACAGACGACACCGTCCAGAAGACAATCTTCTAAAAACAGGAATACCATGTTTGTTGCTCCGCAAACGCGTGAACGGCATGGCAATAATAATCATGAGCAGAAGCGTCGGGCCTCTGATGAGGAGTTAGCGGCGAAACGTCGTCGCAATGCGATGAAAGAAAGAGTAATCATGAGCGATGATGATGAGTTTGTCAGAGGCGCGCGAAAGAAACGAAAGGATCCCCGTAAAAACACGGCAGTGATTGAACCTATTAAGATTGAAAGTGCTGTAATTACCGGCGATATGGTGTCAATTAAGGTTTTGGCTGAAAAAATTGGTAAACCGGCGGCGGAGATTATTAAAAAGCTGTTTATGCTTGGTAATATATGTACAATTAACTCTGAGATCGATTATGATACCGCAGCTTTGATTGCAGATGATTATGGGATTACCTTAGAACAGAAAAAAGAGCAAACGGCAGAAGAAGCATTAATCGCAGGTTTTGAAGAAACTGACGATGAAGAAGAAAACCTGCAGGAACGTCCTCCAGTTGTAACGGTAATGGGACATGTCGATCATGGAAAAACTTCTCTTTTGGATGCAATTCGAAAAACAAAGGTACAGCAGGGCGAAGCCGGTGGAATAACACAGCATATTGGTGCGTATACCGTTGTGGCAAAAGGAAAGCCGATTACATTTTTAGATACGCCGGGACATGCTGCATTCACCGCTATGCGTGCAAGAGGTGCACAGGCAACAGATATTGCTGTTTTAGTTGTTGCGGCAGATGATGGTGTTATGCCTCAGACAATAGAAGCAATTAATCATGCAAAATCAGCAGGAGTGCCTATTATTATTGCTATAAATAAAATGGATAAACCTGCTGCTAATCCTGAACGGGTTAAGCAAGAACTGACAGAGTATGGCCTTGTTTCTGAAGAATGGGGAGGCGATACGATTATGGTTCCGGTTTCAGCACTTACGGGCGAGGGGATTGATAATCTGCTTGAGATGATTTTGCTGGTAGCAGATGTGGCAGAACTAAAAGCAAACCCAAATCGTATGGCCAAAGGGATTATTATTGAAGCAAAGCTGGATCGCGGCAGAGGACCGGTAGCAACAGTATTGGTGCAAAACGGAACATTAAAGGTACAGGATACAATTGTGGCTGGTATGACATATGGTCGTGTGCGTGCAATGTATGATGATAATGGAAAATCGGTTAAAAAAGCAGGCCCATCTATTCCGGTAGAGGTAATTGGCTTTTCAGATGTGCCGGCAGCAGGAGATATTATTTATGCTGTAGAGCAGGATAAACTTTCCAAGCAGGTAGTTGAAGAAAGAAAAGATCGGCTAAAAGCAGAGAAGCTTAAGAGCATGTCGCGTGTATCTTTGGATGATTTGTTCTCTAAGATTGCTGAAGGTCAAATGAAAGATTTGAATATCATCGTTAAAGCGGATGTCCAAGGTTCAGTTGAAGCATTAAAACAATCATTAGAAAAATTATCAAATGAAGAGGTAAGAGTGCGTGTAATTCATGGAGCAGTTGGTGCAATCAGCGAGTCTGATATTCTTCTTGCATCTACCAGTAATGCCATTGTTATTGGGTTTAATGTGCGCCCAGATGCAGCAGTAATGGCTGCAGCCGAACGGGAAAATGTAGATGTGCGCTTATACCGCATTATTTATAATGCGATTGAAGATGTGGAAAAAGCAATGAAAGGAATGTTGGCGCCTGAATTTAAAGAGGAAGTCTTAGGGCATGCGACAGTGCGTCAAACCTTTAAAGTTTCTTCAGTGGGAACGATTGCCGGTAGCTATGTAACTGACGGAAAAATTGCCCGTAATGCTGAAGTGCGTCTCGTTCGTAATGGAATAGTAATTTATGAAGGAAAGCTTTCCTCGCTAAAGCGTTTTAAAGATGATGCCAAAGAAGTTGCTGCCGGATATGAATGCGGTATTACTTTGGAAAATTATAACGATATCAAGGAAGAAGATGTTATTGAAGCTTTCCAAGTTGTGGAAGTAGAAAAAAATAATTAAGGAAAGTAGGAGAATGTTTGTATGAGCCAAAGAAGAATTGCCAAAATAGACGGGGAAATACAAAGACTCCTCGGGGAAATATTTCTGACTGAAATTAAAGACCCGCGTTTTAGTAAAATGGCAGGGGTTATGCGCGTATCCACAACGCAGGATTTAAAATACGCAAAAGTATATGTCAGTATTTATGACACGCCTGCAAAAATAGAATCTACAATGGAGGCTCTTAAAAGTGCAGAGCCTTTTATTAGGGCAAAACTCAACGAAAAAATAAAATTGCGCAGGATACCGGATCTGGAGTTTATTCATGATACCTCAATCAAATACAGTATTGAAATATCAAAATTGATTGATGAGGTTACTGCCAAGGATAAGAAAAATGCAAAAAATCGAGAAGATTATCAAGAATGAAAAAGATTTTTTAATTATTGGCCATATCAGCCCGGATGGGGATACGATAGGCAGCGGTATGGCGCTTTTGCTGGCTCTACAGAAGCTAGGCAAAAGCGCTGTATTTGTAATAGACGGGAAAATACCGGAAAAAATGTCTTTTCTTATGGGGTATGCAAAGGTATATACGTTTACAGAATGTCCTAAGCGGAATTACGATTGCGTGATAGCGGTTGATGTTTCAGATCCGGAACGCATGGGAAAATGTAAAGCAATATTTGATGTGCATCAAAATACAATAGTTATTGATCATCATGGGACAAACCCGGCTTTTGGTTCATATAACTATATCCGAACAGTAGGCGCGACAGGGCTGTTGATTTATCGTTTGTTTAAGCAAATGCATATTGAATTAACAAAGGAAATTGCCAATCTGCTTTATCTGGCTATTTGTACGGATACCGGAAATTTCTCCTACTCCAATACAGATGCGGAAATTTTATATGCTGCAGCGGAACTGAGAAACGCAGGAGCGGATATTCCATTAATTATTGAAAACGTATATCAGATCCGCTCTCTTGGCGCGACAAGGTTAATTGGTCGCTCGTTGGAACATTTGATATTGGCCGAAGAGGGAAAAATTGCGTTAACCTATATATTGCAGGAAGATTTTCGTGAGTTATTTGCGTTAACTGAAGATACCGAGGAATTGATTAATTATGCCCGTGCAATTAAAGGAGTGGAAATCGCAATTTTCTTGCGTCAAAGCGAGGAAGAAGAATTTAAGATAAGTTTTCGCAGCAAAAACTATGCGGATGTTGCAGAACTTGCTTCGGAATTTAACGGAGGTGGGCATAAACATGCTTCCGGAGGAAAAATACATGCGCCGCTCAAAGAGGCAATATCTAAACTGCTGAAAGCGGCGGCTAAAAAATTATGAATGGGATAATTAATGTATTAAAACCTCCGGGTATGTCTTCCAACGGGGTAACAGTCTATCTGAAAAAGTTACTTCATGAAAAACGCATAGGACATGCCGGGACATTGGATCCGGGAGCTGCGGGTGTACTTATCGTTTTGCTTGGAAGATCTGCGCGATTATCGGAATATTTGATGGGGCATGATAAAATTTATCTTGCTGAAATGCACTTTGGTTGTGAAACGGATACTTTAGATAGCTATGGAAAGATAGTGCAAAGGAAACCCCAAATGCAAAAGTTGACGTTTATGCAACTTGAACATGCCTGTAAAAAATTTATAGGTGAAATAGAGCAAAAACCACCGGCTTATTCTGCAATTAAGGTAGATGGGAAAAAATCTTATGAATTAGCAAGAAAAGGAATTGATTTGCCAAAGCCATTGCGCAAGGTAAGAATTTATGATATTGATATTCTGGAACAGACTGGTAGTCGACAGTTTCTTTTACGAATTTCTTGCTCTAAGGGGACATATATCCGTACATTAATTTCGGATATTGCACGCTCAATGGGAGAAATCGCCTATACTTCGCTGTTGGTTCGAAAAGGATCCGGTCATTATGACATACAAGATGCGTATACACTGGATGAAATTGCAATGATGGCGCAAGAAAAGGATTTTTCTTTTTGTATTTCTCCTCAAAAGGTTATTGAGGAACTGCCGGTAGTATATTTAGATGATACGCAACGCTTTGCAATAGAGCATGGACAGAAACTTTATGCTGATACTCCTTTGCCTGACGGTCAATTTGCTCTTTATTGTGGGGGAACATTTTATGGTATTGGTGTTACGGAAGCCGGAAAGCCGAAATTAAAAATACCGCTTTTTTAATGTAAAGGGTAGAAAAATATGCAATTGGTAAAAGAAGATACGATTTTTCAAACAAAAAATGTAATTGCATTAGGTACTTTTGATGGTTTGCATCTTGCACATCAGCATATAGTACATCGTGCGCAGTCTATTGCGGCAGAAAAAAAGTTGCATAGCTTGGTTTATACTTTTTCTAATTTACCTTCCGCGTATTTGGGAGGAGAACATGAGTCGCTTTTTTCTTATGAGGAAAAATTGCAGGCGTTTGCAGAACTTGGTATAGATTATTTGTGTATATATCCGTTTGATGAACGCATTGCGCAGCAGCAAAGGGAATACTTTATGCAGACCCTCCTTGGGAAATTAAAGGGGGAAGTATTAGTTGCGGGTTATAATTTTCGATTCGGGAAAGATGCTGCGGGTAATTCTGAATATTTACGCGATTATGCCGAGTCACACGGTGCGCAGACGGAAATTGTTGAGTGTATGCAGAAAGAGGGAGAGGTAATTAGCAGTACAAGAATACGTGCGGCTGTGCGTAAGGGTGAGATGGAGTGTGCAGAAATGTTGTTGGGCAGACCATATGCAATCGAAGGGAAGATTGTTCATGGAAGAGAAGTAGGAAGAACTATTGGTTTTCCAACAGCGAATATTTGCCCACCAAAAGAAAAGTTGCTTCCTCCTAAAGGAGTGTATATTGCAAGAATATGGCTGAATGGTATAGCTTATGGAGGCATTACTAATATCGGTGTACGGCCGACATTGGATAATGGAAAAGATGTTTCTGTTGAGACAAATATTCTGGAATTTGCAGGGGATATTTATGGGCAACAGGCAAAGGTTGAATTACTGCATTTTCTGCGCCCCGAACAGCCGTTTTCAGATTTGCGGGCGTTGAGAGAAGCAATTGAGCAAAATAAGAGGCAGGCATGCCGCTTTTTTGAAAATCAGAAATAAATGCCTTTATGTAGGGTTTTTGTGTATAAAATGTTCTTTACAATGGATAGAATATATGGTACAATGCATTCGTATTAAACCGAATACTTTGTTTTGCGAATACCCGACGCGATACAAAGTTATCGGCGATTTTAATCTATGGGGAGGAAATTTATATGGAAAAGATTGATAAGAGTGCAATTATTGCGGAATATGCTACACATGAGGGAGATACTGGTTCTCCTGAAGTGCAAGTAGCATTGCTTACTGCACGGATTAATCATCTGAATGAGCATCTGCAGTCTCATCTGAAAGATCATCATTCTAGACGCGGACTGTTAAAAATGGTTGGTGCGAGAAGAGGCCTATTAGAGTATCTGCGGAAAAAAGATATTGAAAGATATAGAGCATTGATTGCGAAGCTTGGCCTTAGAAGGTAAAAGAGTAGTTTTATTGAATTGTATGGATATAGAGCGAGGAAAAGTTTCTCGCTCTATCTTTATAAGCGCAGTTCTCTGGCGCAGTGCCTGTGATGGTTCACAGATTTATTTTTGTTTCTAATGAAAGGAAATATAGAGTTGGCAGGCAGAGCCTGCAGGAGGTTGTAATGGTAGAAAATCATGTTTTTAAAATGGAGCTTGGCGGGAGAGAACTGATAGTGGAATCCGGTAAGTATTGTGCTCAAGCAGGGGGCTCATGTATTGTTAGATGTGGCGATACTGCTGTTATGGTTTCGGCGACAGCCGCAAAAGAGCCAAGAGAGGAAATTGATTTCTTCCCGTTAAGCATAGAATTTGAAGAAAAAATGTATTCTGTGGGGAAAATTCCTGGCGGTTTTATTAAAAGAGAAGGGCGACCTTCCGAAAAAGCGATACTTTCCTGCAGATTGATTGACAGGCCTTTGCGCCCGCTGTTCCCCAAAGGGTATTTTAATGATGTACAGGTAATTGCTACAGTGCTTTCGGTTGATCCTGAAATTCCACCGGAAGTTTATGCGATGATTGGGTCTTCCGTAGCCCTTTCTATAGCGGGAATACCTTTCCAAGGGCCCACAGGTTCTGTTGTGGTGGGGATGGTTGATGGTAAATATATCATTAACCCCAATACTGCTGAGCGTGAGGCTTCTCGTATGCATCTTACTGTTTCTGGAACAAAAGATGCCATTATGATGGTAGAAGCAGGAGCAAATGAAGTGACGGAAAGCGAAATGCTGGAAGCGATTTTGTTTGCCCATGAGGAAATTAAGAGAATTTGTGATTTTATTTCAAATATTAAAGCCGAAATTGGTAAGCCGGAGCAGCCTTATGTACTTTATCATGTGCCGGAGGAGTTAGATGCTAAAGTGCGCGAAAAGTTTTACGATCGAATGAGGTGGGCAATGGATACGTTTGATCGTACGGAGCGCGAGGCAAGGGAAGAGCAGGTTAAAGCTGAGGCAGTGGAATATTTTGCGGAGACATATCCTGATAGTAAAGTTGATATTGGTAATAGCTTATATGCAGTGATGAAAGAAATTGTCCGTGAAAAAATTGTTAAAGAAGGTGTACGTCCTGATGGCAGAGGATATGAAGATGTACGCCCAATTTGGTGTGAAACAGGATTGTTTGCAAGAACTCATGGAAGCGCTGTTTTTACCAGAGGGCAAACACAGGTAATGAATCTTGTCACTTTAGGGCCTCTTGGCGATGGGCAAACGCTGGATGGGATTTCTGATGAGACATTTAAGCGCTATATGCATCAGTATAATATGCCGCCTTATTCAACCGGTGAGGCAAAACCGCTGCGCAGTGCAAACAGAAGAGAAATTGGGCATGGTGCGCTGGCTGAAAGGGCAATTGTTCCCATGTTGCCTTCAGAAGAGGAATTTCCTTATGCGATCCGTGCCGTATCCGAAGTATTGAGTTCTAATGGATCTACTTCGCAAGCAAGTATTTGTGCAAGCTCGTTGGCTTTGATGGATGCAGGAGTGCCAATGAAAAAACCGGTTGCAGGCACAGCAATGGGTCTGATCAAGCAAGAAGATAAAGTTGTTATTTTGACAGATATTCAGGGACTGGAGGACTTTTTAGGTGATATGGACTTTAAAGTTGCCGGTACCGATAAAGGAATAACTGCAATTCAGATGGATATTAAAATCAAAGGAATTGATAAAGATATTCTTGAACGTGCACTTGCGCAGGCATTGCGTGGTAGATTGCATATACTGGCTAAGATGAATGAAGTCTTGCCTGAAGCAAGAAAAGAACTTTCAAAATATGCGCCTAAGATTACGCAGTTTATGATTAATCCCGATAAGATCCGCGAGGTGATTGGGTCTGGTGGAAAGACGATTAATAAGATTATAGCGGATACTGGAGTGAAAATTGACATTGAGGATGATGGACACATTTCCATTGCTACTGAAGATGCAGCGGCAGCGGCAAAGGCGAAAGCAATTATTATGGGTATCGCCAGAGATATTAAAGCGGGAGATGTATATCGGGGCAAAGTAACGCGTATTATACCAATAGGTGCGTTTGTTGAATTAGCACCGGGTAAAGAGGGAATGGTTCATATTTCAAAATTGGCAAAAGAGCGTGTTGAAAAAGTAGAAGATGTCGTTACTGAAGGGCAGGAAATTTTGGTCAGAGTACTTGGTATTGATGAAAAGCACCGTATTAACCTTATTCATCGTGGGGTAACGGAGGAAGATCTGAATAAATTTAATGCTTCTGAAGAACAATAATAAAGATAAAAAAGGCGGCGTCAGCCGTCTTTTTTAACACATGATTAAAAAGCAAAAAGGAATTTTTTATATGTATCAAGAAAAAATTTTATCTAACGGGATTCGGTTTTATGGTGAATATATTCCACAGGTAAGAACAGCGTCTGTAGGGATTTGGGTAAAGGCGGGTTCTTCTACCGAATCAGATGCTGAAAATGGGCTTTCGCATTTTTTAGAGCATTTATTTTTTAAAGGAACAGAAAAACGCAGTTATAAACAAATTGCAGAGGAATTTGATAATCTTGGAATTCAATCTAATGCCTATACTTCTAAGGAAATGACCTGCTATTATGTTAAAGCAATTGATTCAAAATTAAGTGAGGCTGTAGATATTTTAACAGATATGTTTTGCCATTCTGTTTTCCCGCAAAGAGAAGTAGAAAAGGAACGGGGTGTTATTCTTGAAGAAATTGCAATGTCATTGGATACCCCGGACGATCTTCTGATGGATTGTCTTTCGGAAAAATTTTTTTCCGGGACAGAGCTTTCTCGAACAATTTTAGGACCGGCGGAAAATATTAGGAAGTTTACACGAGAGCAAATTCTAGATTATCGAAATAAACATTATTATGGGAAAAATATTGTTATTGCTGCGGTAGGCAATTACAATGAAGAGAAATTGCTGGCTGAACTGGAGGAAAAAATGCAGGGTGTTCCTTCTGGAGAAAAGGTAAACGTCTATCATCTCTGTACAAACTGGAAACCGGTTAAAAAAGAGTTTTGTATTCATAAAGATATTGAGCAAGCACATCTTGGTATTGCTTTTCCGGGGCCAGGAAGTGCAGAAGAGGATCGATATGCTTTTTCTATTTTGGCAAATATTTTTGGCGGAGGAATGAGTTCTCGGTTATTTCAAAAAGTAAGAGAGGAATTGGGAGCAGCATATTCTGTTTATGCATATCCTGCAATATATTATCAGGCGGGTGCTCTCATTATATATGCTGGAATATCTCCAGAAAAAACACAGGTTGTGGAAGAAGCAATTCTGAATGAAATTAAAATTGTAAGAGAAAAAGGGATTTCGCAAGAGGAATTGGAACATACAAAAACGCAAATCTCTGCTAGTTATATTATGGGTCAAGAAAGTACCTCGGCAAAAATGAATCTACTGGGAAGGAATGCCCTGTTACTGGAAAAAATAATTTCTGAAGAGGAAATGTTGGAAAATATACAAAAAGTGACAATGACAGATATGAATAATATAATAGAACGTGTGTTGCAGGAAAAAATGAGATGTACGGGATGGGTATTGCCCCAGGAGCAATAAAAATAATATAGAATAATTCAAGAAAAAATCTTCAAACTAATAGAAAAAAGTTTGGAGATTTTTTAATGTTACGGATAAAGAAAAATAATCAAGCGATAACAAATGATAATGCTTCTCAACAAAAACTAACAAATGATAAGCAGGATCTGGGCGCAACGAGTTTAGAGCAGGGAATTCGCCTAATCAATATTATTGGACAAATAGAGGGGCATACTTTATTACCTTCTCAAACTAAGGCAACAAAGTATGAACATATTATTCCCTTGCTGGCAGAAATGGAACAAAATACCGAAGTAAAGGGAATTCTCATTATTTTAAATACAATGGGTGGTGATGTTGAAGCAGGATTGGCAATTGCAGAATTAATACGCAGTATGAGCAAACCCAGCGTTAGTTTGGTGTTGGGGGGAGGTCATAGTATTGGAGTGCCTTTGGCAGTCAGTTCAGATTATTCTTTTATTGTGCCGACAGCGTGTATGACTGTTCATCCTTTACGTACAAATGGATTATTTATTACTTCTCCGCAGAGTTTTGAATATTATTTGAAAATGCAAGAACGTATCTTGCGTTTTATTAGTGAAAACGCTGATATATCGCAAAAGGCTATAGAAACGTTAATGAACAACAAGAATCAGATGGCTGACGATATTGGAACAGTTTTAATCGGAGCTCAAGCGGTAGAAGCGGGAATTATTGATGAAGTGGGTGGTCTGGCAAGTGCGCTAAAAAAACTAAAAGAATTATGTAAGATTCACCAATAAATTTTCTCAAAACAAAAACTCCCAAGTTATCGGGAGTTTTTGTTTTGAGATTTGAAATTAGAAAGGATTAAGAGGGGATACCAACTTAATAACAATATCAAGTGATAACTGTTGATATTATAATAACATATATTTTAAAAAAATCAATAGCAAATAACAAAAAAAATAAAAAAATTTTTAAAAAATAATAGCAAATAATAACGATATGATAAAATCAAAAATTTTTTATGTTTTTTATGAAATAAAGCAAGACTTTATTTTATATCTCTATAATTTGCAGATAGAAATGTAGATTGTCATTCAAACAACAATATGATACAATGAATACCAGCATGATTATTACTAGAACTAATAAGTAAGTGAGGATAAACTGGTGGAAAATAAACAGAAGATGAGTAAGAAAATGTTGGGAATGATCATCGCAGGTACAATAGTAGGAATTGCTATCATTTCTATTGCAGTTGCGACATATATTTCTTCTAAAAATTACGATAAAACATGGGTTGGTAATACGCATGGAAATATTGCCAATCGGCCAACGGTTGCAGAATATGATGGGAATTTTTATTTTGCTGATGATGTGATTTATGAGGTTAATCCAGAAGGGGAATGCCAGGTATTGGCTGCTTATGAAGCAATTGACTTAATTGTTGATGGTGATTATCTTTATTATGTCAATTATGATGAGGCGCAAACGATTTATCGGACAAATTTAAAAACAAAAGAAAGCGAGTTAGTAAGCAGTATTGCAGGATCATATATTAATATTGTGGATGGCGTTTTATATTATGCCTCGTTGTATGGGACAGACTATTCGGGTATTTATAAGATAAATTTAAATGAGGATTTTGATCCGAATAATCCCGAGCAGATTACGGTAGATTGGGCATCGAATTTGCTTTACTATGATGAAAGGCTTTATTTTATTAATCAGGCGGACACCAGTCGGCTTTATTCAATGAAGTTGGACGGGAGCGATCGTGCGGTTTCTGCTGGCAGAGCGACATCATGCTTTTTGTTCTATGAAGGGAATTTGTATTATTCAAATGTCTACGGCATATATCGTTGTAAACCGGATGGCAGTAATTTAACACAATTAAGTGAAATTCGTTCGTCGACGTTGAATATTGCGGATGATTATATATATCATTGTTTTTATGCTGACACAAGCAGTTCATATGACCAGTCGTTATATCGGATGAAACTTGATGGTTCAAAAGAAGAAGTATTGACAACTGATTCGGCAAGTAATATTACATGTCTCAATGGGTATATTTATTTCCGTAATGTATATAAAGGTCAGGAAATCTACCGTATTAATGAAGAGAATACTGTTTTTGAAAATGTATTAAAATTATATGGAGCAAATTGACAAAATCAATGAGGCATATCAAAATGATATGCCTCATTGATTTTAATTATGTAATTTTTATTTTGCAGATCTAAATCTCAGTTTTTCAGTCGAAATTTATTTCGAAACAATGATATCTGACTTATGGTCGGGATAAGCGATAATTGTTTCTGTTTTATTTAATGCGTCGGAAATAAGTGTATCGGCATCCAATAGTCGAACAGATTTGAGGATTTTATCTAATTTAGGATGGGTGACGGGGTGTTTAGGGACAAAAACCGTACAACAATCTTCATAAGGTAGGATTGATGTTTCAAAAGTATTAATTCGTTTGGCCAATTCCATAATTTCCAACTTATCCATGCCAATCAACGGTCGAAATACCGGTAGATCGACAACTGCATTAGTAACTGCTAAAGAATAGAGAGTTTGACTAGCAACTTGACCAAGGCTTTCTCCTGTAATAAGAGCGCCACAATTGCAATTTTTTGCAATTTTTTCCGCAATTCGCATCATAAATACACGCATAATAAGCGTTAACTGTTCTTCTGGGCATTTTTCATAAATTGCCATTTGAATATCTGTAAAATGAACCATATGTATTTTTATAGGTCCTGTATAAGAAGAAAGACGCTGAGCAAGCTCTATAACTTTTTGCTTTGCACGTTCGCTTGTATACGGGAAACTATGATAATGAACAGCTTCCAGAGCGATACCGCGCTTGGCCATCATGTACCCGGCAACCGGACTGTCAATTCCGCCTGAAAGCAGTAGCATACCTTTCCCTGATGTTCCTACAGGCATACCGCCACTACCCATGATAATGTCGGTATAAACAAATGCACTTTCTCGAATTTCCAAATAAACAATAAAGTCCGGATGATGGACATCTACTTTAAGGCCCGGTACATGGTTTAGAATATAACCGCCTGCTTCGGCGGAAAGAGCCATTGAATTCAAAGGGAAATGTTTATCCGAGCGTTTACTGTCAACTTTAAATGTGGCATTTTTTTTCCCGAGTGTATGCATTTTTTTACGCGCAGCGTCTGCTGCAGCAGAAAATATAATATCAAGATTTTTATCCATTTCCATGGCAGGGCTGACAGAATAAATACCAAATATCTTGGCCATTGCGTCGATGGCTTGAGGTATGTCTTGTGAGGCAACTTTTCGTAAGTAGTAACGCCCTTGCCCTTTTTCAACATATCCATCAAATTTTTTTGCAGAAGCAACGATAGCTTGCAACAATGACTTTTCAAAATAAGGGCGATTTTGGCCTTTAAGATGAATTTCTCCGTATCGAATGAGTATCATGGGAGTCATATTGTTTATCTCCTTATAAAACCTTGAAATTTTTGAAGCGCAGAAATTGTTTTTTCTGCAGTATATTCAATTTCTTCAATTGTATTATCCGGGCAAACGCTAAACCGAACAGCGCATTCGGATAAAACAGGACTTAATCCAATCGATTCATGCACACGAAAACTCCGTTTTTTAGAAGAACAGGCAGAACCGGTTGCAATATATATCCCATCTTTTTCTAACAAATGCAGAAGAACTTCGCCACGCATCCCCTCAAACGCCATATTGAGAATATGCGGAGCTGCGTTTGCAGGAGAAATACACACAGCACCGTTAGCCTTTTTTAACAATTCATACAATCTTTTCTTTAACGCAGCCATATGTGCAATTTTTTGCTCATGATTTGAGAGAAAATCTTTTGCAGCTTCTGCAAAACAAAGAATACCAAAAGTATTTTCTGTTCCGCTACGCAATGTTTTTTCTTGCCCGCCACCTAAAAGAAAAGCTTTAAGAGGGACATTCTTTTTAAAGAATAAGATACCCGTTCCTTTTAAGCCATGAATTTTATGAGCACTGGCGGTATAGTAATCTATTTTTGAGGACATCATATCAAATGGAATGCGCAAATATGCTTGTACTCCGTCGGAATAAAAGAGTGTTTGCGGATTTTTTTCTTTTACCGCATTGGCAATGGCACAAATATCGTTAATTGCGCCAGTTTCATTGTTAACATGCATTATTGAAACAAGAGCGGTATTATCACAAACCAATTCGGCAACAGACTGCGGAGAAATAATACCACTTTTCCCCGGTTTTATAAAATCTACACGATGCCCCTGTTGTTCCAACAGGCGGAAACATTCATATACACAAGGATGTTCATAAGCGGAAGTAATAAAATGCATTTTAGAAGCGCCATGTTTTTGCCAACCATTAAAAATAATTGTATTAGAAGCTTCTGTCCCGCAGGAAGTAAAAATTGCTTCCGGTGCATGGATAATTTTCTTAAGTAATTCTCTGGCTGCGTTTATTTTCTGTTCTACACGTATGGCAGGTAAATACAACGCAGATGGATTTTGCCAAGTATGCGTGCAATAATGAGAAAAAAGTTCATTTAAACATGAAGCTGGTTTTGTTGTAGCTGCGTTATCCAAATAAATCATATTAAAGTACTTCCGTTCTGAAAGGATTTTTTCATTTTAGCATTTTTTCTTGTTTTTTTCAATGCGTAAAATGCTGTTCAAAACGAAAAAGCGAATAATTGAGAAAATTTTGTACACAATAGCCGATAGAGAAAGTTTTTAAAGGAGAAATATATGAAAAAAGAATATAAGGAGATTCCGCTTGATGATCTTTCAGGAAAAGAAATGCCAAATCAACCTGAAATCAGAGCACAACAGTTGACAGATTCTGCTGCAGCGAAAAGCGAACTAAAAGAATAATGAATATCAGAGAACAGTTAAATATTGGAAATTATAATGCATATGTAAAAAAAGAAATGCCTAAATCAAAGGTGTTTTCCGAATGTATTCGTGCATTTTTTGTCGGTGGATTGATTTGTACATTGGGGCAGGCAATTCGGAACTTTGCTCAATATACGTTAGAACTTAGTGAAAACGAAGTAAGCGCATTTACAAGTATCATATTGATTTTTTTGGGAGCATTGTTAACGGGACTTGGCGTTTATGATATTATTGGCAATTTTGCCGGTGCAGGAAGTATTATTCCTATTACAGGTTTTTCCAATTCTGTTGTTTCTTCGGCGTTGGAATTCAAGGCTGAGGGATACATTGTTGGGGTAGGTGCGAAATTGTTCACTGTGGCAGGGCCTGTGCTAGTCTATGGAATAAGCTCTTCTATTGTGGTAGGGCTAATATACTATCTATTAAAATTATTGGGTATGGCATAGGAGGCGTGATAATGGGTGGAAAAATTTTGCCGGAAGGCACAATGATATTAGAAAACCCCGTTTATATTCGTGGGAAAGGTTCTGCTGTAGGGCAAGAAGAAGCAAAAGGTCCTTTGTCCGATTATTTCGATATTAAAGCGGATAATGCGAAATGGGGAGAAAAGAGTTTTGAGTTTGCTGAAAAAAAGTTTTTTATGAGCGCCTGTAAAAAGGCAGTAGAAGATGCAGGGTTGTCTCTTAATGACATTGATTTGCTGCTGGGAGGAGATTTACTGAACCAAATTATTACTGCATCATACTCTGCAAGAGACCTGGGACTTCCCTTTTTAGGTTTATATGGGGCATGCTCAGGAATGGCGCAAGCTTTAGCAACGGGAAGCATGTTGATTGATGGCGGCTTCGGTAATAATATTCTTTGCGCTGCCAGCAGCCATTACGCTACAGCAGAGCGGCAATTCCGTTCTCCTTTAGAATTAGGAACACCAAAGCCGCCAACGGGCCAAGATACGGTAACGGGTGCAGGAGCTACAGTTATCTCAAGTGAAAAGGGAAATAATAAAGTAGTGATTCGGGCGCTGACTATAGGTCGATGCGTAGATTTTGGAATTACAGATGCGAATAATATGGGTGCGGCAATGGCACCTTCTGCTGTCCAAAGCATTTTAACACATCTGCAAAACAGAGGAAAAAACCCTTTAGATTATGATGCAGTTTTTACAGGTGATCTTGGTATGTTTGGAAGTAAGCTAATGATTGATCTTGCTCAAAAATGCGGTGTTGACCTATCGGAAGTACATCATGATTGCGGGAGTATGATTTATGAGGGAATGAAAAGTAAACGATGCGGTGCTAGCGGATGCGGCTGTTGTGCCGTTGTATTAAACGGATATATTTTGCGACAACTTGAACAAGGAAATTACCGACGCATATTATTTACCGCAACCGGAGCGATGATGTCAACTACAAGTGTTCAGCAAGGAGAAAGTATTCCCGGCATTGCGCATGTGATTGAGATGGAAAGGGTGTAATAAATAATGGATTATATTAAAGCATTTGCAGTAGGGGGGATTATTTGTGTGATAGGACAAATTTTAATCTCTCTTACCAATATGACGCCAGCGCGTATTCTAGTCATGTTCGTAACTGGAGGAGTTATCCTCACCGCTTTAGGGATTTATGAACCTATCGTAGAATTTGGCGGAGCAGGGGCAACAGTACCGCTTACAGGATTTGGGTATTCGCTTGCTCAGGGAGTATTTAAAGCGGTAGATGAACATGGACTTCTTGGTATTTTTATAGGAGGCGTCACGGCGACGGCGGCAGGAATAGCTGCGACAATCTTTTTTGGATATCTTGTCTCTATTATTTTTCAACCGAAAGTTAAGAAATAGGTACTTACCAAATGAAGCAGAAGTATTTTTGAGAGACTTGTTTTATAAACTTTTACAAACAGCTCGTTACGGATACACGATTGGCAGATGGAGTTTTTTGTGGAAAATTATTCTGGTGCTTTGGAATAACCTCGAAATTAAAATACCAAAAAAAATTCAAAAATTGCTTGATCGTTATATGGGTAATGTTAAAAGATAGCCATGTGCGCACAGGTGTGCCGCATGGCTATTTTCTTGTCTAAGTTAATGGAAAAATCAGATTTTTCATAGTACAATAAGTATAATATGATAAGAGGGAGAAAATAAATGAAACATATTAGGGCTGAAATATTGTGTGTAGGTACCGAAATTCTTTTGGGTGATATTGTCAATACCAATGCAACTTATTTGGCAAAACAGCTTGCTTCTCTTGGTATAGAAGTCTATCATCAGTCTGTAGTGGGCGATAATCCAGAAAGGTTAAAAGAAAGTCTAAAAATTGCATTTTCCCGTGCTGATATGGTGGTCATGACAGGCGGCTTAGGACCGACTTATGATGATTTGACAAAAGAGACAGTGGCAGCCTATTTTGGCGAGAATATGCGTTTAGATGAAAATTCGCGTGAAAGAATCATGAATTTTTTTGCTGCAAAGAATGTGGAGGTCACACCAAATAATTTAAAACAGGCGCAGATGCCCGAAGGTGCGATTGTTTTTGCTAATGATGCCGGGACAGCACCGGGTTTGGCAATAGAAAAAAATGGAAAAACGGCAATATTGATGCCGGGACCTCCTTTTGAGATGAGAACGATGTTTGAGGGGAAAATTCGTCCATGGTTGGCGCAACGCAGTGATCATGTATTAATTTCGCGGACAATTCACCTTCATGGAATTGGCGAAAGTGTAGTAGAGTATCGCCTCAAAGAATTGATGGAGGAAAGCAAGAATCCAACAATTGCGCCTTATGCAAAGCAAAGTGAAGTACAGCTTCGCGTTACTGCGGCCGCTGTAAGTCGGGAAGAAGCCTATGCGATGATGCAGCCGATTATTGATCAGGTTTATCGGGAACTTGGAGATTATGTATATGGTATTGATATTGGCAATCAGGAAACGGCATTAGTTCAATTATTGAAAGAGAAACAGATAAAAATTGCTACGGCGGAAAGTTGTACGGGTGGATTGCTCTCAAAACGAATTACTGATGTTTCTGGGGCTTCTGAGGTATTTGAATTTGGGGTATGCACTTATGCAAATTGTATGAAGGAGAAAATCTTGGGAGTGGAAACTCAGACATTGCAACATTATGGTGCTGTTTCTTCACAGGTAGCAGAGCAGATGGCCAGAGGAGCGAGAAGAGTTGCCGGAGCGGAAATTGGTATAGGGATTACAGGAATTGCTGGCCCGGGAGGAGGGACGAAGGAAAAACCGGTAGGTTTGATTTATATTGCTGTTGACTCGCAAACATTTAGCCATGTAGAAAAATATCTGCCTGGGCATCGTGGAATGGACAGAGATGCACTTCGCTATGCTGCAACACAGCATGCTTTGCGTTTGGCGATACAAGCTGCGAAACGTTATGTCAGGTAAGTAATGTTATATTTTACCTGGACTTTATCTCAAAAACTAGTCAGATGCTTTTTTCTAAATTTATGCCCGTATCTGTCGAATTAAAACGGATATGGGCATTTTTGCTTATTTGCATAATAAAAACAAATTGATAAAACATAAAAGGGAAAGAAAAATATAAGTAGAATTAACAGTTTTAATTCAATGTTGAAAGTTTTGTAACATTTGCATCGCTTGCATAAGATTAGTTCCAGAACTCATGTGGGATAAAGCATTTGCCATAGCCATAGCTTTTTGGATTTCTGCTGACGAACCTGTGCTTGACTGGTCTAATAGAGAAGCGATATCTGGCAGAGAAGAAGCGTCAAGACCACAGCTTTTCATGCGCATAAGTTTTTCTCGAAGGACAATGTATTTTTTTAATTGTTCAAAAGCACGGGCGCTGTTTTGCCCCCCATATTTTTTTAATGTATCCAATAAACCAAGAAGACGTTCGCTTTGGGTGAGCCAACAACGTTGAGGTTGCGGGCGCGGCGGATTGAGACAAGGATGAGAACATAATTCGCGAGCGGCATCTCCGGCCTGAAGAAGATGATGTGCGGCAAGAGCATCATGTTTACCCAGATAAGGCATAATATCTCGGATCATGCCAAAAGTAGCTTGGTTTACAAAGCCGTCTTTATAGACAAGAGAAAGTAAGTACAAAAGTGATGGCGAAAAACAAAGCTGTTCTGGTTCGGGAAAACATGGTGTTTCTTTTGGAGAAATTTTACACTTTGCAGAGATAACACAATGACGGTCAGGGTGTGGAGGGCGACGGGGATATTTCATTATAAACAGCTCCTATAAGAAGATGGTTTTTATCATATCTTATGCGAATTAAAGGGAAAATGTGCACAATTTCAGGAGAAAACGCATACAATGCTCATGAGCATATCTCATAAAAAAGGAGGATAAGAATGGCAAAGAAAGATTTACGAAGTTTTGCAAATAAGAAATCGGGCAAAACGATGAATCCGCAGCAAAAAGTACAGGCTGACCAATTGATGAAACAGGCTGAACAGTTTAAAGGGAAAAGTGATACAGAACTTATGGCACGACTAATGGAAGAGATAAGTAAAGGTAAAGCCAATGGTTCAATTAATCGAGAAACAATACAACAATTTGTTGCCCAGGTCTCACCGATGATGAATGCTCAGCAAAAAAACAAACTGAACGAAATTACAAAGAAATTATTCTAAAATAGAACCGCGAAAAAAATAGAATATGTTCTAATTTCCAGGAAAAACAATAGACGACATCTTTCGCCTGTATGCCATGTTGTAATAAAACTAAAAAAAGATTTGCTTGGCAGGTGTATTGATTATGCAAAAAGATGAACGAAACCAAAGGCGGTTGGTAATTGGTATCGGAAGAAGCAGTGCAATCCGATTGCTGGCTACTTTTCTTGGCGGCATATTGGTCGGGAGAGTAAATATTGAGGAAGTAATTTACCCCTTTGGAATTGCCTATATGTTGGCTTCTTACCGCCATTTTGAAGCTGTAAATCCATATATGGCGGCAGGCGGTGTGTTTGCCGCACTGGCATTAAGCGCGGGAGGAATGCAACAACCCGCCTATTGTTTTTCCGTAGTAGCAATTTGTGTCAGCCTGATTTTAGTGGCGACTTGTTTTAAACTAAAAGAGAGTTATTGGTTATGCTGCGGGATAGCTACAGTTTCTTATTCTATAGGAACATTGGTTTTCCGATTAAATATGTTGTTGTCTATTGCGGCATCAGCCCTGGAATTAATTATTACGCTTTTATTAATTTTGGTGATGGATAAAGCGTTTAGTGCGTTGCACAGCGAAGAACGAAACAGAATATATAGCGATGAACAATTAATTAGCTTGTGCTTTTGCGGATTGATCTGCATTATGGGGCTTGGAAATATCGGCTTATATGGAGTTTATCTGCGGGAAATTTTATGTGCAAGTATTGCTATTGTAGCAGGATATGCAGGAGGGGCAGCAATTGGGGTAGCGGCTGGTGCTGCGGCAGCATTTGCAAGTACAATTGCAGGAACTGATGGTCTATATATTGGTTATATGAGCATTCTGGGCATGGTTTCGGGTATTTGTAAAGGATATGGGAAATGGGCATGTGCAGGCGGTGGTACTTTGGCAAGTGCATTAGCAACAATATATATTGGATATGGGAGTATTTCTGTTCCGGTACTTTTAAGCATAGGAATGGGAGCTGCACTTTTTTTATTAACCCCCGGGCGTTTACTTAATCGAATGGCAGAATATGTGGATGCAAATGTTATGCATGAGCAACAGTGGAGTTTAAGACAGCAACGGTTTCGTGAGTTGACTTTTGGACGCTTAACCGAAGCTGCAGATATTTTTGCCGACGCTGCAGCTCTAATTTCTAAAACGGCTGAACCGGAAAAGATTGAACAGATTTCATATACAATTGCTGATATTCCAGATATGGCTTGCAGAGGCTGTGCCTTTTATAAAGGTTGTTGGCATGAAGATTTTGATCACACTTATGAACTTATGCAGGGATTATATGAAATATATCGCGAAAAGGGAACAATCCGCGAAAAAGATTTGGGCCGATTTGCAAAAAAATGTTTGCGAACTCAAAAACTTTTATCTACGGCAAAGGAAGTTTATGAACGTTTTGAGATAAACAGCCGTTGGGAAAAACGGCTTGCAGGAAGCCGAGAGGCAATTGCGCTGCAGATGAAGGGGACAAGCGGGGTAATACAAAATCTTGCAGAAGATATTCGTAGAGATATTCGTTTTTCTAGGGATTTGCAGGAAAATGTTAGAAGAGAATGTGATAAAGCTCTATTAGATGTAAGAGAAGTTTCGGTAACTTCGGAACGTGGTATTACCCGTGTAGACATTTTAGTTAAAACAAACCGCCCGGAGGCTGCGGAATATAACGCGCAAAAAGCGACAACAAAAGCCTGTGGAAGGCAAATGAGACGCATTTGTTCTCCGGTACAACAAGATGATAAAGGAAAACTTTGGCGTTTAAGTTTTGAAACAGCACGCGCATTTTCTGTTCAAATTGGTGCGGCGTCAACTGCAAAAGCTGGAAATGAAATTTCCGGCGATGCATATTCTCATGAAGCTTTAAAAGATGGGCGCTACATGATGCTTTTATGCGATGGAATGGGCAGCGGGTTACGCGCTGCTAAAGAAAGCAGAATGGCTGTTACACTAATGGAGGATTTTTATAAAGTTGGTTTTGAAGAACAGGCCATTATTGATATTATTAATAAACTATTGATTTTAAGCAGCAGCGATGATATTTATTCTACACTTGATCTAGCAATGCTGGACCTGGTAGAAGGGACCGCCCGTTTTATTAAAATTGGGGCTCCTCATTCTTATGTTGTTGGTGAAAGGGGTATGAGGAAGCTAAAAGCTGGAAGCTTGCCGATGGGAATTTTAGAAGAGTATGAACCAATTGTTTATGAAGCAAGGTTGGAACCGGGAGATACAATTATTATGTTTACCGATGGAATTGCTGATCTTGAGGATGCAGATGATATTTTGCATGAAGCGGTTCGAAAAGCTGCACGCTTACGTAATGCGAGTGAGGCTGCAGAAAGCATTTTAAATGCAGCTAAACAGGCCAGCGGAGGGCAGGCAGGTGATGATATGACAGTGTTGACGGCACGCATAACGAAGCCAGTAAATAAAGCTTGACGAAAATAGCTTGTATTCTTTATAATAAAAATATAAGTAAAGGAAAGGGTCTGCAGATTATTGCAGACCTTTTTTTGGGGGAAAGTATGAATTTGTTTGATATACTTGGACCGATAATGATTGGTCCATCAAGTTCGCATACTGCAGGTGCTGCGAGAATCGGCTATGTGGCGCGCAAGCTTTTGGGAGAGGAACCAATATATATTGATATTGGGTTACATGGTTCATTTGCTGCGACTGGTGATGGGCATGGAACGCCAATGGCTATTGTCGGCGGATTGCTCGGAATGAAACCAGATGATGAACGATTGCCGCAAAGTTTTGAGTTAGCTCATTCTTTGGGAATTGAGATCATACGGCATAACATCTATTTGCGCGAGGCTCATCCTAATACTGCGGTATTATTTGTTAAAGGAAAGAAACGGCAGTTGGAGATCCAAGCGGAATCATTGGGTGGAGGAACAATACGTATCTGCAAGATCGATGGGATCAATACAAATTTTAATGGAGATTATCCGACGCTTATTGTACATAATATTGATGAACCGGGGCATGTAGCTGGAGTAACCGCGCTTTTGGCAAAACGACAAATTAATCTGGCCACAGTGCAATTATATCGTGACGAACGAGGTGGCTATGCGGTTATGGTTATCGAGTCAGATCAACGTATTCCGGAAGATGTACTCTATGAAATTGAAGAAATGCCAGGAATAATTAAGGTTACCTATCTAAATATGGATGCATAAGAGGAGATGGATATGGCGTTTACCAGTGTAAAAACTCTTTTAGATGGATATGCAAAACAAGATCTAAATATTGAATTTTGGGAATATATTATGTTGGAAGACATGAAAGATCAGCAGATTTCCCGTACCGAATCGATGAAGCATGTGCAGGAACTGATGAGCGTGATGAAACAGGCGGTACAAAATTATGATGCGAATCAACGATCTGCAAGTGGGCTTTCCGGAGGAGATGGAGCGAAATTTGCAGCGGCACAAGAAGCGGGGCATACATTAACTAGCGGATTTATTGCGGATGCAATTCGTATTGCATTAACAATGGCAGAATGCAACGCATGTATGAAGCGCATTGTAGCTGCACCAACTGCAGGTTCTTGTGGAGTATTGCCTGCAGTTTTACTGGCTTATGAAAGCAATTTTGGAGCAGAGCCCGAAGCTTTTATCGAAGCATTATATGTTGCAGCGGCATACGGGCAGATTATAGCTTATGAAGCTAGTATTTCGGGTGCACAAGGTGGTTGTCAGGCCGAGATCGGGGCAGCATCTGCTATGGCCGCCGTGGCATTGACTTATTTACATGGAGGATCGCTTGAAGAAGGAGCTAATGCATGTGCTTTTGCGCTGAAAAATATGTTGGGGTTGGTTTGCGACCCGGTTGCAGGGCTGGTAGAGGTGCCATGTGTGAAGAGAAATGTTGCTGGGGCAGTTAACGCTATTGCAGCGGCAGAAATGGCTCTTGCAGGTATTCAGAGCAAAATTCCTGTAGATGAAGTAATTGCTGCGATGGATGAGATTGGCAAGTTAATGGACAGCAGCCTTAGAGAAACCGGCAAAGGTGGTTTAGCGGCAACGTTGACAGCGAAAAAAATAGAAAAAGCATTGACGCATTAAGAAAAACAGTAATTTCACTAAAGGAAATGCAATAAATTAAAAAACGACATTACTTTTGCGCAAATGAATAAAAACGCTAAAGGGTGTCGTTTTATTATAATGATATCGAAGAAGCTTATTGATTTTCTTGTATTATATAAAGGGTGCAAAAAGATTGCAATTGATAAAAAAAATTAATAATATTTTTTGCAATTTTGCCATATTTTAGTCGTATTTCAGTTATATACTGTAATAAAAGATATGCCGATTAAGGTATATCTAAAAAATCAAAAATGAGGAGAAAGTGTGGAAATGTCATAAGGGGTTTCCTGATAGACATAATAGTTAAGCCAGTTGTTGAAGAGCAAATTGGCATGGCTCCTCCATTGGACGATCGGCGCGAGGGAAGGATCATCATTAGGATAATAGTTGCAGGGAATTTGTATGGATAAGCCTTTAGCAATATCTCGATCGTACTCATATTTCAGTGTTTCCGGATCATATTCTGAATGGCCGGTAACAAAAATCTGACGACCGTTTTTTGCCATGACAATATAGACACCGGCTTCTTTGGAACTTGCGATAATTTTAAGTTCTGGATTTGCAGAAATATCTTCTCTAAAGACGGTAGTATGACGGGAATGCGGTGCATAGAAAACATCATCAAAGCCACGGGTTAATTGTGTTGATTTATCGTCAATCTGATGAGAAAAAACACCAAAAACTTTTTTGCTCACTGGTGATTTACGAATGCCGTAATGATAATAAAGACCAGCTTGTGCAGCCCAGCAAATATGAAAAGTTGAGAAAACATGACTTTTGCTCCACTCCATAATTTCCACAAGTTCATCCCAATAATCTACTTGCTGAAAATCTAGTTTTTCTACCGGAGCACCAGTAATAATTAGTCCGTCGAGATTGGTATGGCGTATATCATCAAAAGTTTGATAAAATGCATCAAGATGACTTTGCGGCGTATTTTTTGAATCATGATTTTTTGAACGAAGCAAAATAATTTCTACTTGAAGCGGCGAATTTCCGATTAAACGGAGCAATTGTGTTTCTGTAACAACTTTAGTAGGCATAAGATTAAGTATTGCAATGCGCAGAGGGCGAATATCCTGGCTTGAAGCGCGTTCGTCGGTCATAACGAAAATTCCCTCCGCGCTTAAAGTTTTATAAGCAGGTAAATTTTTATTTATATTAATGGGCAAAATGAAATCCTCCATTTAAAAAATATTAAAATTTGAATGGTTTGACTTTCATTATACTTTATTTTAAAATAAAAATACAGTAGAAGGAAAAAAATAATCATATGGAGTTTTCATGGGCAATATTATTGAATTCATGAGATATCGTTCTCAGGATTTAGCAGATGAGTTAGTGAATATTAATTCAAAACAACTGTTGCGGGATAATATCAGCGGATTTGGAATGAAGGCGAGAGTTATTGAACTGGCTGAGCATATCAAAGCGGCACTTTTTCCAACGCTTTATGAACGTGAAATCCATACGGCTGATCATTTGCCGGCCATTGTACTTGATCGAATTAATACTGTGATTATGGAATTGAATAGTATTGTGGAAGATGTACTGATTAATTCGTGTAATAAGCAGGAACGCGCAGGATGTAACGCTGGAGAATGCCGTAGAAAGGCAGCAGATGTTGCAGTGTGTTTTATGGAAAAATTACCACAGGTGCGCTATATGTTGGGGCTGGATATGAAAGCAGCTTACGACGGGGATCCTGCGGCCAAGTCGTATGATGAAATTTTGCTTAGTTATCCTTCAATGGAGGCAGTGACAATTTACCGCGTTGCGCATGAGTTAGTTTTGTTGCAAGTACCGTTGATTCCAAGAATGATGAGTGAATATGCCCATCAACTGACGGGAATAGATATTCATCCCGGAGCAACAATAGGTAAAAGTTTTTTTATAGACCATGGTACCGGTGTTGTGATTGGAGAGACGACACAGATTGGGGATCGGGTAAAACTTTACCAAGGTGTAACGCTTGGAGCAAGAAGTTTTCAATTAGATGATGAGGGTAATCCAGTTAAGGGGATTAAACGTCATCCAAATATCGAAGACGAGGTCGTCATTTATGCAGGAGCTACGATACTGGGCGGAGATGTAACAATTGGAAAAGGAAGTGTAATTGGTGGAAATGTTTGGTTGACTTCTTCTGTTCCGCCATATACAACAGTGTATAACGCTGCGCCCAAACCAATTATAAAAATAAAAAAGGATTCATGAGGGATGCGGCGAATATTTACTATATAGAGAATTAAGATTTCCTCTTAACAAGGAAATGAGGGATACAGCGATCAATGTAATGAAGGGATGGTAAAAAAGAATGATCCAGTTGATTTATGGAACAAAAGGAAGCGGCAAGACAAAACGATTACTTGGTATGGTGGCACAAGAAGTAAAAACCGCGGCGGGGAACATTGTATTTATTGATGACGATAAGAGATATCTGCGAGAAATACCAAGTAGTGTGCGCTTTGTAGATATTTCCGAATATGGTGTTGATAGTGCAGACGGTTTATTTGGTTTTATATGCGGTATGTATGCCCAAAATTACGATATTGGTGCAATTTATGTAGATGCATTTTTAAAGATTATAGGAGCGCAACCTAAAGAGGTGGAAAAATTCTTTAAGAAACTTTCTGCTTTTTGCGAGCAAAATAACATCCATGCTGTATTTAGTGTAAGCGCAGATGTGGCCCAGGCGCCTGACTTCCTTAAAGATTGGATTATCTGATTGGAATAAAATAAAAAAAGAGGCAGTGAATTTTATTCATTGCCTCTTTTAAGTTAAAGGTATAATTATTTTTCCTCAGACTGCGAAGAAGGTTGTTCTTGACCGACACTTTTTTGTTCTTCTGATTCTGATAAAGGAGGATTCTGTTCTTGTTCGGTTTTTGTAATTTCTTCAGTAGCCTGAGCTGTTTGGTTGAGTTCTTGCTCTAAAGGTGCAACAGCACCTTTTAATAACTCGACTCTTACTTTATCGGGGTTGAGTTCCAGGATCACAGTATCATCATATACAGCGATGATCGTGCCAATAAATCCGCCAGCTGTACGGACTTTTACACCTAAACGTAAACTTTCCATCATTTGTTGCATTCTCTTTTTTTGTCTTCTTTGAGGAATAATCATCATGACGACAAAAACTGCAAGGATGATGATCCAATATAGGTATTCCATTTAGTTTTTCAAATTCCTTTCAAATTGAAATTTTTACAATTTATTATATCATTGTAAATATGCTTTGAAAACCCCGTTGATAAAGTTTACAAAAAGTTTTTGATCAAAAGCTTAATTATTGGTAAATTGTGTTATGATATATTCGTCAAAATATTGCTAAGCAGGATAAAAACAGGCAATATGGGAAAAAATCTCAGAGGGGACATTATTTATGATTTTAGTTACTGGAGGAACTGGTTATATTGGAAGCCATACTTGTGTTCGTTTGATACAAGAAGGGTATGAAATATTAATTGTAGATAATTTTATCAATAGTAAACCGGAAGTGCTGCATAATATACAGAAAATTACAGGAGTAAAACCACTATTTGTTCAAACTGATATAAATGATGCAAAAAGGATGGAACAGATTTTCTCTGCATATCAAATAGATGCAGTAGTGCATTTTGCAGGATTAAAAGCGGTAGGGGAATCGGTGCAGAAACCTCTTTTGTATTATCGCAACAATTTGGAGGGAACACTTGTTCTATTAGATTCCATGAAGCGACATGGTGTAAATAAAATTATTTTCTCTTCTTCTGCAACTGTTTACAGCATAGATAACGCCATGCCATTAACGGAAAAGTCGAAAACTGGAGATTGTACAAACCCCTATGGATGGACAAAATACATGATTGAGCAGATATTGATTGATCTTTGCCATACGCATAAAGATTGGAGCGCAATATTGTTGCGTTATTTTAATCCATTAGGGGCGCATCAAAGCGGCCTGATCGGGGAAGATCCAAACGGAATTCCAAATAATCTTATGCCGTATATCTGTAAAGTGGCGAATGGGGAACTGGAAAAACTGTCGGTTTATGGGAATGATTATTCAACAGTAGATGGAACAGGGGTGCGAGATTATATTCATGTGTTGGATTTGGCTGATGGACATATCAGTGCATTGAAATATATGCAGACGTATACTGGTGCGGAAGCGTTTAACTTAGGGACAGGCAGAGGGTATAGCGTCTTGGAGGTGGTGAAAGCATTTGAAGGAGCTTCAGGGAAAGAGGTGCCCTATGCTATCACTAAACGTCGAGAGGGAGATGTTGCTGTTTTGGTATGTGACCCGAAAAAGGCAAAAGAGAAATTGGGCTGGGAAGCCCATTATGGAATAGAAAAGATGTGCGAGGATGCATGGAACTTTGCATTGGCACAAAAGCGAAAGTGAGTAAGAAAAAATATGTCATTTTTAAAAAAATTTACTCCACAAAATTTTAGAAAAGGAATACTAGTGCTGCAAAAGCTGCTGATCATTTTAATTACTGTAGCTTTATATATCGGGATGATGATTTTTGTTTATCCCTCTCTTATTGTCGGTTTTACAAACTATATTATAGTTACTTTGCTGTATTTGGCGATCTTTATGTTGCTATTTAGTGCTTATGGCTGTCACCGTGTTGGCATGTTGAGACTTAAAGAATTGATTTTTTCTTTTGTATTAACTACTTTTTTGGCTGACACAATCTCTTATTTTATTATTGTGCTGGCAGTAGGAAAAATGATACTAGTTTGGCCATTTGCCGTGTTATTGGTAGTACAAACTGTTTTAGGGATATTTTTATATATTGTTGCGAATAAAACATATTTTTCGTTGAATCCGGCCTACCATACGGTAGTTATTTGTGCAAATAGCCAGTGGGAAGAAGAAATTATCGGTAAATTTCGTCGTATTCCGGAGCGTTATAATATTTCGCAGGTACTTTATGAGGGAGCTACCGAAGAGGAAATCTTTTTAGCTATTGATAGACATAGTACTGTAATTTTGGGCGATATCGCGTCGCCAAAAAAGGAAAAAATCATCAATTACTGTTTTGAGAATAATCGGCGTTTATATATTTTACCAACAGTACAGGATATTATGATGAACAGCGCTACATCGACACAAATAGGAGATACGATTGCTCTATTATGTAAGAATAGGCCGATGACAATGGAGCAATTGGCAGTTAAGCGCCTTATGGATATATTGATCTCTGCAATTGGCCTTATTCTCCTTTCTCCGATACTTGCTATCGTAGCTTTGCTGATTAAATTATATGACGGCGGACCGGTAATGTTTCGGCAGGATCGTTATACACGAAATAACGAGGTTTTCACTTTGATTAAATTTCGTAGTATGATTGTGGATGCGGAGAAAGATGGTGCGCAGTTTACTGTTCCTGGAGATAAACGAATTACACCCATTGGAAAGTTTATTCGTGCAACCAGAATTGATGAGTTGCCTCAATTGATTAATGTATTACGAGGAGATATGTCAATTGTTGGGCCACGGGCGGAACGCTTGGAAAATGCAGATGCCTATACAAAAATGCTTCCTGAATTTCGATATCGTACAAAGGTAAAAGCTGGATTAACAGGCTATGCACAGGTATACGGCAAATATAATACCAGTTTTGAAGATAAAGTACGTATGGATCTTTATTACATTGAAAATTACTCTTTGCTGATGGATCTGAAGTTATTACTTTATACGGTAAAAGTAATTTTTATGAAAGAAAGTACAGAAGGTTTCGAAAAGCAAAATTTGAAAGAGGAATACTTCCAGAAAAATGAGTAATTGCTATAGATATTGAAAAGGCAATGTATAAATATGACGACGTGTACAAAAAGGGGTATACGTCGTTTTATTATTTATATGTTTTTTTATAGGGTACACACTTAAATAATTTTTAGCAGTATAGAAAGTAAACGTTATTTGATAGATGAAAATAAAAAAAGATATATAATAAAAGATATATAATACAAGAAAATTGTAAATATCTACAAATTAAATTGAAAAATAGAGAAAAAAAGGATATTATAAAAAAATATATGTTATAATGAAATAAAATTTTATAATTTAGTAATACGATTGATAAAAATGAGGAATGAAAATAATGAAACGGATCTGTCGATGGAATGCTATACTATGCTCTTGTATTCTGCTTTTTATGACGATGGTATTGCCTTTTTCTGTTAGAGCATACGCAGTAAAATGGGGCTCTGTCAATGGTACGGTTAATTTTAGAGAAGGCCCGGGAACTTCGTATTCATCGATTACCAAGCTCGGTGTAGGTGACGGTGTTTATATTATCGGAGAAGCGACAGCTGATAATGGAGGGCTTTGGTATCAAGTTGAATGTGATAAAAATGGACAACATTTGACGGGATATGTATTTGCAGAATATATTACTGTAGCAAGTGATGATTTTATTGCTTATTTGGAGGAGCAGGGATTTCCTCAAAGTTATTATGCCGGACTTATTGCGTTACATGAGCAGTACCCAAACTGGCAATTTTATGCGACACAGACCGGGCTTACCTGGGATGAAGTGATTGCTGGAGAAACTGTGATTGGGCGTAACTTGGTCTATTATACCAGTAATCCTGCCTATATTGATTTGACGGATGTAGATGAAAACGGGAAGCAAATTGGCAGAGATGGTTACTCCTGGGTGAGTGCGTCTAAAGCAGCGGTAGAATACTATATGGATCCCAGAAATTTTTTGACTTCTTCAAGTATCTTTATGTTTGAAAGTTTGTCTTATACCGAGGGGGCTTATACACCTAGCGGAGTAGCGGCGATATTATCAGGAACTTTTATGTCTGGAAATTATACTTGTAAAGATACTGGAGAAACGTTAAATTATGCTGAGACATTTTTAGCTGCCGGGCAAATCTCCGGTGTAAGCCCGTATCATTTGGCCGCTAGGGCAAAGCAGGAACAGGGATCAAATGGGAATGCATTGGGAACGGGTACCGTTTCAGGTTATGAAGGATACTATAATTTTTTTAATATCGGGGCATATGCGACATCGACAGGTGGCGCTACATTAAATGGAGCAAAATATGCCAGCACAGCCGGTTCTTATGGGCGCCCGTGGAATAACCAGTATAAGGCGATTACGGGTGGGGCGCAGTTTCTGGGGACGAGCTATATTAATAAAGGGCAGGACACCATTTATTTTCAAAAATTTAATGTTGTGAATAAGTCGAATTTATATAACCATCAATATATGACGAATGTTCAAGCGACGGTTTCGGAAGCGTCGATTATGAAAAAAGCGTATAATGATGAAATACTAAATGGCACTTTATTATTTAAAATTCCTGTATATCAGAATATGCCGGCGCAGCCAATAGCAAAACCGGAAAACAGAACAGATGATGAACAGCCGGATAATCCACCAGTGCAGGAAAATCCTTTAGTTAGCACCTCATATAAAATAAGCGGTTCTATTTTAACCGGTGTAGCAGAGGATACACAGGTTTCCGCATTTCTTGGAAAGGTCAGTGTCAATAACGGCAGCGTTGCGTTATATAATGTAAATAACCAAAAAAAGAATAGCGGAACAGTGGCAACAGGAGATACATTGAAAATATTAAAAATGGACGGATCTGTTTACCAGGCCATTGATATTGTCATTTATGGCGATACAAATGGGAATGGAAATATTACTATTGCAGATTTGGTTTTGATTAGAAAACATCTTTTGGAATTGTCATTTTTGAAAGAAAGCTATTATTCAGCAGCAGATATTAACAAAGACGGATCAGTCAGTATTGCGGACTTGGTGTTTGTACGCAAACATTTATTAGAGTTATCAAAAATTTCACAATCTTAAGAGGAAGGAAAGTATATGAGAAAGAATTTGAAAAAAATTGCTTTATGTACACTTTTGATCATTTTATTAATGCTTCCACTGCCTGTATTGGCTGCTGGTAGTGCAGGGGTTTCGGTCAGTTCATCGTCAGTGACTGTAGGAAACACGGTAAAAGTAACATTTTCTTTTAGTGGAGGAGATGTTTATATTGCCGGAGTTAAGGCGTATGTATCTTATGATTCCTCCTTATTAAAATATTCGGGAGCCAGTGGTGACGGAAAGGCGAATGTTGCCAGTGGTAGCGGAACAATTGTGTTGGAAACCATTTCTAAGAGTAAATCGACTTTAAGTATTACGATGACATTTTCTGCAACTGCGGCAGGAACGGCAAAGGTCAGCATTACGGGAAGCGATATCGTCGATTGGGATGGGAACACGATAGGCAGCCCTACTGCCAGTAAATCGATTACGATTAAAGAAAAAGAAAGCTCAAGCGCAGGAAATAATGATGAGAAACCTGATGATGAGCCTCCGGAATCTAGTCAAATTGAGCAGCCAACCGGTATTGAGACCGCAATTGAAACACAGATTGATGGTAGTACGTTATATTTATGGAAAAATTTAGATGAAATAACTTTACCTCAAGATTTTACAATTAAAACGATTGTATATAATGGAGAACAAGTACAGGCCGCATATCGGGAAGACTTAGATTTGACTTTGGTCTATTTTACAAATGCTGAAGGGGCTAATGGTCAGTTTTATATTTATAATGGGTATGATGTTTTTTATGTTTATCAGATATTAACGATTGGTCAAAATAAGTATATTTTGATCCAACCTGGAGAAGAAGTTGTTTTTCCAGAAGGCTATGCATATCAGCAAGAATTGGTTAATAATGAAAATGTGTCGGCGTGGGTAAATCCTGAAGATACAGAGTATTGCTATCTGTATGCGATTAACGAGCAAACACAAAAAGCTTCTATTTATTTATATGATCGGCAGGAGAATACTTTGCAGAGAATAAATCAACAGATGTATGATTTGTTGTTGGAATCTCAGGAGAAGCAACAGGAAGTTCCAGTTATTGTCCAGCCTGAGCCGGAAATTGTAGATGAGAAGAGCGTTATTGATCGCATTTTAGAAGATGACGAGATAATGATTGTTGTTCTGAGCATTATTGGCATAAGCTTACTGATAATTGTTGTTATGGTGAGTGTCTTTATTGTTTCCGGAAAGAGACGCAGAACATTAATGGTGTTAGACTCACAGATGATGACACCAAGTGAAGAGACGACGGAAGAAACCCCGGTTGGTACGCAAACATCTCAAAGTGAAGAGACAGCCGCTAATCAAAATGCTGAAAAAAAGCCTGAAGAGGATGATTTCAAAGAAACAGAAAATTAAATGATAATGCCGCATGTCTTTTTTATGACATGCGGCAAAAAAATCCTTGACAAGCATTTGTATATTGTGTATTATATAACACGTGGCACGGTAAAAAGGCCCCTTGGTCAAGCGGTTAAGACATCGCCCTTTCACGGCGGCAACAGGAGTTCGATTCTCCTAGGGGTCACCAATATTGGGAGCATAGCTCAGCTGGGAGAGCATTTGCCTTACAAGCAGGAGGTCACAGGTTCGAGCCCTGTTGCTCCCACCATAAAAGCCCGCGTTATTACGCGGGCTTTTATTTATGCGGAATTATTTTTTAAGAGAAATTTATATGATTAATTTTTATGAAACAGTTAAAGACGAGTGCCTGAAGTTTGCTGTTATTATTGCAAAACATAAAGGAAAATATGTTTTTTGCAAACATAAATTTCGCAAAACTTTGGAAATTCCCGGAGGTCATCGGGAATATGGAGAAAAAATTGATGATACGGCAAAAAGAGAGTTGATAGAGGAAACAGGTGCAGAAGTATTTGATATAAAGCCTGTTTGTATATATTCGGTGATTATGTCGGCACAGGAGCAAATTGAATCATTTGGAAAATTATATGTTGCCGATATAAAATCATTCCAAAAAGAATTAACTGCTGAAATTGAAAAAATTTTTTTACTTGATGAAATACCCGACAATTTAACCTATCCGCAAATACAGCCAGGATTAATTAAAGAAGCAGAAAGAAGAGGAATGACATAATAATATCTTAAACAACGCAAAAGGTTTAAATAAAAAGAAATTAAGATTTTTAAAATTTTCAAAAGATAAACTACCGAAAATTACTTCGTATATGGAAAATGTCTTTTTGATATGATATGATGGTAAAGATTAAAATTTGACAGAACGGATAACGTTATGAACCGATCAAGGAATTCGATTAGAAACATTATTTTTGGCATGGGAGGTCAACTCCTGAATATTTTAATGAGCTTTGCATATCGGACTGTCTTTATGCACACTCTTAGCGATGAATACTTAGGAATTAACGGGGTATTTACCAATATTTTAATGGTGTTTTCCTTGGCAGATTTGGGTGTGGGAACTGCAATTATTTATGCGCTTTATAAGCCCATCGCAGAAAATGACATTAAAAAGATTAAATCGTTGATGAAGATGTATGCTAAAGCATATGTTCTTATTGGGTTTGTGATTATAGGTATGGGCTTACTGTGTCTTCCGTTTATTGAAAGCCTGATTACTGCGGATACGGCAATTCCTCATGTAAGACTTATTTTCATGATTTTTGTTATCAACACAGCATCATCTTATTTTTTTGCTTATAAAGGGACTTTGATTACTGCTAATCAAAAGCATTATATTGTTTCAAGCGTGGTATATGGAACTTCCGTATTATGTTATGCTGTACAAATGTTGATTATGGTTTTAACACATAATTACATTTTAACATTATCAATCCAAGTAGGTACTAATATTTTGCAGAATATTATTACGATGCAGATTGCCAATCGAATGTATCCTTATTTAAAAGAAAAAACAGATGAGAAACTCTCACTTCGGGAACGAAGACGAATTTTTCGCAATATGGGTTCTTTGATGTTTTACCGTACTGGGCAGGTAATTATTAATGGTACGGACAGTATCATTATTTCCAAATTTCAGGGGATTGTGGAAGCGGGAATTTATTCTAACTATTCTTTAGTGACGACGACAATTAAAAATTTGATGTTGCAGGTATTTAATGCCATCACGGGAAGTGTAGGGAACTTAGCTGCAGTTGAATCTGAAAAAAGAAAATATGAAATTTACAATTTAATTTATTTTGGGAATTTTTGGATGTTTGGCTTTTGTTCTGTTTGTTTGTTTGTACTATTTAATCCGTTTATTACAATTTGGGCGGGTGCTGATCGTCTGCTTACCATGCAGCAGGTGTTTTTTATTGTATTAAATTTTTATCTTGTTGGTATGCGTAACGTTAACCTGACATTTCGTGATACCATGGGAATTTTTAAAGAAGGTCGTCTTGTCCCGATTATTTCTGCATTTGTTAATATCTTTGTTTCAATTATTACAGCAAAACAATGGGGATTGATCGGTGCTTTTGTTGGAACGACAGTCAGTATGCTTACAACATTAGTATGGATGGAACCCGTAATTTTATTTAAATATGGATTTCAGCGCAGTGTTAGGCCATATTTTATGAAATATCTTATGTATTTTGCTTCAACGGTATTGGCTACTGTTGTAACATGGCTAATTGCAAATTTATTACCGTCTTCATTTATTGGTTTCATCGGGAAAATGTTTGTTTGTCTTATTGTACCGAACGCTGTTTTTCTGTTGTTATATGGAAAAACTAAAGAATTTCGCGAAGTCTATCAAAGGATAATGGGTGTATTATTAAGAAAGTTAAAGAGGAAAGAGGTGCGCCAATGATTAGGTTTGGGCCGGCGGGGAATTCAGATGCTTTTTATGAAGCAGGATATAAACATACTTATCAGGCAATGAAATGGCTTGCTGATATGGGATTAAATGCTTATGAGTATTCTTGCGGACGTGGAGTACGGTTAAAACCCGAAACGGCGGAACAAATACGAAATGAAGCAGAACGCTGTGGTATTGCGTTAAGCTTGCACGCTCCCTATTTTATTAATTTGGCAAATGCTGATCCGGAGAAATTCCAGAAAAATATAGAATATTTTGTAGAAAGCGCAAAAGCAGCAAAAGAACTGGGGGCAAAGAGAATTGTTTTTCATCCAGGTTCCCCAGCAAAGGAAGAGCGGCGTTCAGCATTTGCAAGATGTCGGGATAACTTCTCTAGGATTCTTTGTCTTATGGATGAAATGGGATATGGAGATTTAATTTACTGTCCGGAAACGATGGGAAAAGTCAATCAATTAGGAGATTTAGAAGAGATAATAGAGTTGGTTTGCCTAGATGAACGAGTTTTG
The DNA here is from genome assembly GCA_944347775.1 of uncultured Clostridia bacterium. Taxonomy (GTDB): domain Bacteria; phylum Bacillota; class Clostridia; order Christensenellales; family Christensenellaceae; genus QANA01. The sequence goes on from CALVMT010000033.1 coordinate 75,093, forward strand.
CCTACTGTTGATTTTGGACATTTGCATGCTCGGGGGATAGGTGCAATTAATACACCACAGGATTTTGATATTATTATACAAAAATTAAAGCAGGGTATCGGAGTAGAACGACTGCGAAAGATACATGTGCATTTCTCAAAAATAGAATATACTGTAATGGGAGAAAAAAGGCATCGCATCTTTGATGAGGATGGGTTTGGACCTGATTTTTCGATGTTGGCGCCTATTTTGGTTAAAGAAAAAATGGAACCCGTAATTATTTGTGAAAGTAAAGGGACAATGGCAAAAGATGCGTTGACGATGAAACAGATATATCAAAATGTAAATAGAGAGGAAATTTAGGATGGAAATTAATAAAACACAGCAACTACGAATGAAATTGCAGGAATATCAGTTGGATGCTGCTTTAATTACGAGTGTAGAAAATATGCAGTGGTATACGGGTTTTTCCGGAGATACGGGCTGGGTTTTGGTTACGCCGGAAAAAGAATATTTTATTACGGATTTTCGTTATATTGAAATGGCAGAGCGTCAATTGGAAGCAGGGAGATTTACGTTGGTTAAGGAGCGCACAGGCGGCGTTATTCCCGAAATGACCGATTGGCTGAAAGCAACATCAAAATTGGGAATTGAATATGATAAAATTACTGTAGCGCAAAAGCAATTATTTGAAGAGACGTGGAATTATTCTTACGCCCCGATTGATGAACTAATGCATCAGCTCCGTGCGATAAAGACACAAGATGAACTTTCAAGAATGAAGCGGGGAGCTAAAATTACTGAAGCGATTTTTTCTCATATGTGTGAAATTATTCGGCCTGGAATTTCAGAGTTTGACTTATTAGCCGAAATGCAATATATGATGAATAAAAATGAGTGTGCACCATCTTTTAACCCCATAATTGCCAGTGGACCTAATTCCTCTTTGCCCCATGCTGTTGTATCGTCGAGAAAATTACAAAATGGGGACTTTATTACAATGGATTTTGGAGTGATATATAAAGGTATTTGTACTGATTTTACACGGACTGTTGCGCTGGGAGGGGTTGAAGAGGAGCTTAAGTTGATATATAATATAGTGCATAAAGCAAATCTGGAGACTGAAGCAACTATTCGTTGTGGTGTTTATGCAAAAGATGTTGATGCAGTGGCCAGAAAGGTAATTACGGAAGCCGGTTATGGTGCATTTTATGAACATGGAACAGGGCATGGTGTAGGTGTAGAGATCCATGAAGCACCATGGTTGAGTGTGAAGTCTACAGATGTTTTGCAGGAGAATATGGTGTTGACCGTGGAGCCGGGTATTTATTTGCCGGGTAAAGGCGGAGTTAGAATTGAAGACATGGTTGTTGTGACGAAAGATGGATTTGAGAATTTCTATACGGCAGCTAAAGATTTAATCATTATTTTATAAGGAGTTTTCTATGGTAACAGCAGGTGATTTCAGAAAAGGAATGACAGTTGAAATTGACGGGCAAGTTTGGATGGTTGTAGATTTTTTGCATGTAAAACCCGGGAAAGGAGCTGCATTTGTCAGGACAAAACTAAAGAACGTAATGACAGGTAATGTGTTGGAACGTACATTTAACCCGTCAGATAAATTTCCCCGTGCAATGATTGAAAAAAAGACAATGGAGTATCTCTATTCGGATGGCGGATTGTATTATTTTATGGATATGGAAACATACGAGCAATTACCCCTTAACGAATCTCTTGTCGAGGATGCTCTTCCGTTTATTAAAGAGAATATGCAGGTTACGATTCAGTTTTATAATGGAAGTGCTTTTTCAGTAGAAGCACCGAATTTTGTAGAATTGGAAGTAGTGGAAACGGATCCGAACTTTAAGGGCGATACGGCAACAGGCGGAAATAAACCTGCGGTGTTAGAAACAGGCGCGCGTATTATGGTTCCGATGTTTGTTAATGTAGGAGATAAGATCAGAGTTGATACACGTACTTCTGAATACATGGAACGTGTTTGAGATTTGTTGATTTTCATATCGAGAAATAATCAATTTTATTATTGATTATTTCTCGATAAAGGTGTATAATGCAATTTGTCAAAAAGATATGGGGGTATAGCTCAGTTGGTAGAGCGCTTGCTTCGCATGTAAGAGGCCAGCGGTTCGAATCCGCTTATCTCCACCAGAGCAGAGATTCTGCATCAATATCGCTTCAATAACAGTTTCTGAAGCGATATTTTTGTTTACTGCATTTATGGTTTAATTCTTTAATTTGTAAGATAAAATGGTTCAAAATTTAAATAATTATCGGAGAAAAAGATGTATTATACAACAACATATTTTTCGCCAATTGGGCAATTAGTATTGGCGAGTAATGAAGAGGCACTAATTGGCGTTTGGTTTAAAGATCAAAAATATTTTGCGGAAACGTTAAAAAATTTTGTGACAAAGCAGCAGACAACAGAGATATTACGGCGCAGTCAAGATTGGTTGGAACGCTATTTCGCGGGAGAACAACCTGATTGGCGGGGATTAAAATTATCTCCCCAGGGCAGTGCTTTTCGCCAAAATGTATGGGAAATATTGAAGAAAATCCCTTATGGAAAAACGATAACTTATGGGCAAATTGCGCGGCAGCTTGCTCAACAATTGGATCGTTCAAGTATGTCGGCACAAGCAGTTGGGGGTGCAGTTGGTCATAATCCTATTTCCATTATTATTCCCTGTCATAGAGTAGTGGGAAGCGACGGAAGTTTAACAGGCTATGCTGGAGGGATAAAAAAAAATTGTGGCTGTTACAGCATGAAGGAGCTAATAACCTATACTTTGAAAGCCTTGCTGAAAAAAAATAATGATAACAACATGAGACTTTCGAACAATATATTTTTTTGCTGTATTTTATCATTCCTGTTTAAAGTAAATATTAATTAACCGCTAATAAAAATAAAATGATAAAACCGCAAAAAAATATATAAATAAACAGCTCAAGAATATGTAATTGAGCGAAAAATACAACAATAACTATTTGGTAAGAGAACAGCTCTTCCTGAGAAAATGATTGTAGTAGGATGCCAATATATCGATAATCTCCCCGTTATTGGGTTTATAATCAATAGAGTATCCGGCTATTTTTTCAAGATAATGCAAATTGCCTCGTTCCCAAATAATTCGAATAACTGTGCGCAAATTACGATCGATGCTTGTTGAGGTTGTATTAAATTGCTCGGCAATTTTTGGATAAAGCCGTTTTGCAATGTTATATAGGTAACTGTTGTCATCAGCGACTAAGGCAATTGCGTGTACAAGATAATAATAACCACTAAGATTGGCGTGAATACCCAGTTGCCGAACCAAATGATATATTTCGTTCATATCAATCCCTTTATCACCACGATAGAAATAAATGTTAATTGAATTTACCCTATCTATCTTAATGTAAAAAATATTATAAGTGTATAAATTCGACAAAAAAAGATAAAATTCCAAAAAATATTTATTGTTTAGGAAATGAATATGGTGTATCAATTTGAAAACAGGAAGCAAGTTTTTAAAACAATAAGGGAAGGGGAAGCTTTTTCCATCATCACAAATATGTTATACTGACAGTAAAATAAATCATTAAAAATGTTTTTTAAATTTCGCACATGAAAATAATTATAATTTCACAAAAAATAAAGACGCAGTAAATACAGCAATTTATTTTATATTAAGAAAAATGATTAATTATTGGATTTTTTCTGCGAGACAAAATAATTTTATGAATAATTTTTTTAACAAATAAAATACCGGTAAAATAATGAATAAAGAATGTACAATTCTAATAGAAATTATTTGCTATTTTACATTATGCGTATAAAATAGGATGCTATAATTCTTGGGTGGCGTTACTATGTATATATGAACTTATTTAAATAGATCAGATAAAAGGATGGGGAAATAGATGAAATTTAGTGTAATGGGGTGCGGCCGTTGGGGGTCTTTTATTGCATGGTATTTACATCGGCTTGGGCATCAGGTCTGTGTGTGGGGAAGAAAAGATTCGGCAAATTTGGCGGCGCTCAAAGAAGGACATATGGGAGAGTTTGTTTTTCCTTCGGAAATTTACCTGACAGATAATGAAAAGGAAGCAATGGAATTTGGCAAAATGATTGTCATATCCATTAGTTCGCAACATTTGCGGGAATTTATGGTAAATTTTTATACATATCGGATAAAAAAACCAGTGGTACTCTGCATGAAAGGAATTGAAGAAAATACAGGGAAACGGTTGAGCGAAATTGCGATGGAAGTTGTGGGAAAAGAAAATGTTGCAGTTTGGCTTGGACCTGGACATGTACAAAATTTTTTAGCGGGTATTCCTAACTGTATGGTGATTGATGCGTATAGCGAAGAATTGAAAGGTCGCTTGATTGAAGAATTAAAAGGAAATTTAATTCGTTTTTATTATGGAACGGATATGATAGGCAATGAAATTGGCGCTGCGGCAAAAAATGTGATTGGGATTGCCGCAGGTATGTTGGATGGCTATAAAAATGCGAGTCTGAAAGGTGCATTGATGTCGCGGGGTGCGCGGGAAATATCGAAACTGATTGAAAATTTGGGAGGGAACCCGATGTCAGCTTACGGTTTGGCACATTTAGGAGATTATGAGGCGACAGTTTTTTCTCCGTATAGTCGGAATCGCATGTTTGGTGAAAAATTTGTACGAGGAGAAAAAATGCAAGGATTAGCAGAAGGGGTGAGCACTTCAAGTGCTTTAATGAGATTGGCACGTCAATCAAATACTGAGTTGCCTATATGTAATGCGGTTTACCGTATGTTGTATGAAAATGTCTCGCCGACGGACGCATTGGAACAGTTGTTTATTCGAAATTTAAAGAAAGAATTTTAAAAAGAAAATAAAAAACGGTCTAATGAGGAGACCGTTTTTTTGATATGATGATTTATATTATTGATATTGATACTGAGAAGGTTCAGTAAAATATAATCCCTCATCTTTATTCCGGCAGGAGAAAACAAAGAAAGGAATAAGGAAAGAAAAGAAAATGGATAAAACCAAAAATACTACAGCATTATTAGGGGTACAGGATTTAAAGAGCTTATAATAGGAAATATAGGTAAAGACGGAAGAAATAATAGCCAAAGCCAGTAAGGCAATATAACATATTAGCATCACAACTACAGTTCCTAAAAAAGCATCTGTACTAAAAGAGGAGAAGGAACGTTGAGCGGCATTAATAAGAAATGCAATAAAAGTAGGAGTAATAATGAGAATCAATATAATAATTGCAATTGAAAGCCAAAGCAAGAGATGCCGTTGTTTCTTTTTTACATGTCGCGTAATAAAATCATATTGGTCTGCAATACTTCCCAAAATCCAAAGATTACCAAGCGGAACCCATGCCCATCCAGCACCACGAATACCTCTGCGTTTAGCAATGGTATATAGCCCGATAGAAGAAAAGATATAGAAAATAATACCTAAAATAGAAAGAATAGAAAAAACAATACTAAGTATTCCAGTTAGAATTTCAGTATAAGAAAAATAATAAGGCATCATACCTCAATTCCTCTCTAAACAAAATTCCCTATGCTACAAGGGTACTTTGATAGTATCATATAATTTATTAAATTACAATATAATAAAAAACCTTTAAGAAACATCCGAATAAACATCATCAGATTCTTAAAGGCAAAAACGATGGCAAATTTATATTTAATTTAAAATAAAATAACAACCTATAAAAAACGAACTAATTTTCAACCACTTACTATTTGTAATTTATAAAATTTACCTATAATTATTATACCTCAAATGGGAAAAAAATAAACATAAAATCAAAAAATTTTTTATGAATAAATGAAAAAAAAGAATTGCAAAAGTGTTATAATAAAATATGGTTATATCAAGATATTGAAGGGAAAATGAAGATTATGGGGGAATTTTGGTCAGGTATATTATTTTTTATTATTACGCTATCGGTTGCAGCTCTTGGTTCATTTGTTGCACAAAAAATAAAAATGCCCGCTGGTGCGATGATGGGTGCAATGATAAGCGTAGCCTTTTTTAATATTATTTTTGGAAAAGGTTTTTTCCCAGAAGAATTACGTACTGTTGTGCAAGTCTTTTCTGGCGCGATGATTGGATGTAAAGTAGCTAAAAAAGATGTTGTTGAATTGAAATATATTGTTATTCCAACAGTAATTCTTTTAATATTTATGATTGCAATGAATATTGCTCTTGGGTTGGCGATATATAGTATAGGAAAGTTGGACATAGCGACTTCTTTATTTGCTTCATCACCCGGTGGCCTTTCTGATATGGCGCTTTTAGCTGAAGAATTAAATGCGAATTCAACATATGTAACGTTGTTGCAATTGATCCGTATTATAACTATATTTTCCTTTATGCCGGCAATTATCAAAAAGATTTTATCCAAGAAAATATCTGCTGAGGCGGAAGATATTCGTCGTCAAATTGAAGAAGAACACAGGCGTGTTTATCAAGAACAAGAAAATCAAAGTAAAGAAACAAGCGATAAACAAAAAAAGTTGGGATTTCTTTACACTCTTTTGGTGGCGTTTGCCGGTGGTTTGATATTCCATTTTTTAGGAGTTACGGCTGGAGCAATGTTGGGCAGCATGCTTGCGACGGCAACATTTCATATATTAACAGGTCGGGCATATTTTCCAAAAACGATGCGTCAATATACTCAAATTGGTTCCGGCGCGTTTTTGGGAATGCGGATTGATATGGCAAGTATATTGGGGTTAACAGGGTTAATTGTTCCGGCTTTTATTATGATTATAGGTGTGTTGTTGTTTGCATTAATTACCTCTTTTATTATGCATAAATTGACCAAATTGGATTTTAGCGTCTGTTTAATGGCGAGTACGCCTGGGGGATTGCAGGAGATGTCTTTGTTAAGTGATGAATTAGGTGCAGATACACCTAAAATTGCTGTTATGCAGACATCAAGATTAATGTTTGTGATTGCATTATTTCCTACAATGATAGAATGTCTTGCAGACATCATCTGATCACAAAAATGATGTAACGTAAGTATGGAAAATCTGTAAAGAAATATGTCTAAGGCGAAGCTCTCTTGACTTTTGCCGAGCAACCGATACAATATAATAATATTGATAAAAAAGAAAAGAATTAGCGGAGGAAATAAGAAAATGCCTCTATGGAAAAAAACTATTTTCTTGTTGACCATGTTTGTTGTCCTGATAGGGTCAGTAGGATGCAGCAAGACGCAATCGGATATGGAACAGATATTAGATCGAGGGACATTGCGTGTGTTGATGAATCCAGAATTTCCGCCTTACGAATATAAGGACTCACAGGGTAATATTATTGGGGTTGATGTAGAAATTGCTAAGCGGATTGCTGAAATGTTGGGTGTGGAATTGGAAATTATACCGTGTGATTATGCAGATTTTGAAGAAGCCCTGCTTAAAGGAGAGGGTGATCTGATTATTTCTGCATTTACTGCAACACAGAATAATAAAGAGATGATTGATATTTCGCAGATTTATCTAAGTAATGCGCAATATATTGTTGCGATGGCTGATAATGACCTGATTGTAACAGAAGATGACTTGGAAGGAAAGATATTAGGTGTGCAACAGTATGCGCAGGGAGATATTTATGTGACTGATATGGTTAGTGCAAAAAATATTGAGAGATATGCTTGGTTGAGTGAAGCTGCGCAAGTGCTGATGGAAGGTAAGTTAGATGCAATTGTTGTAGATAAGGTGACAGCCGATGCATTAATGCAAACCGAAGATGCTGAATTAAAAAAAATTTATATCGGTGGTAGTGCTGGGGATTATTGTATAGGAATGAAAAAGGGCTCGGATTTAAAGAAACAAATTGACGCGTTACTAGTCACGATGCGTGAAACAGGAGAAATTGAACAAAACGTTTTGCAAAATAAAATTTATTCTTCACTGTCAGAAAAAACTGAAGAGTGAAACAGGAAATAAAGGGGAGTGAACAAGTGATACAGGTAAAAAATCTTTATAAAAATTTTGGAGAAGTTAATGCACTTAATGGCATTGACGAGCATATTCAAAAAGGTGAAAAAGTGGTGATTATTGGACCGTCTGGATGTGGGAAAAGCACTTTTTTACGCTGTCTCAATTTGCTTGAGAAACCAAGTAGTGGCGAAATTTGGTTTGAAGGGAATTTAATTACAGATCCCTCTTGCGACATAGATCGCTTGCGCCGGAAAATGGGTATGGTTTTTCAGCAATTTAATTTGTTTCCTCATATGACTATTTTAAAGAATATTACTTTAGCACCAGTGCAATTAAAACTGATGGACAGGCAACAAGCTGAAGAAAAAGCGATGGCACTGCTGCAACGTATCGGATTGCAGGATAAGGCCAGTGTTTATCCGAATCAACTTTCTGGAGGGCAAAAGCAGCGCATTGCGATTGTGCGTGCTTTAGCAATGAATCCTGATGTAATGTTGTTTGACGAACCTACTTCTGCGCTGGATCCCGAAATGGTAGGAGAAGTATTGGGGTTAATGAAGGAACTTGCTGATGATGGTATGACAATGGTTGTTGTTACGCATGAAATGAATTTTGCAAGAGAGGTAGCTACTCGCTGTTTGTTTATGGAGGGCGGGAAGATTTTGGAACAGAATAAGCCTGCGGAATTTTTTGACCATCCTCAAAATTCCAGATTAAAGGAATTTTTATCTAAAGTATTATAAAATATTATAGGCAAAGGACGACATTAGTTATGTTATAATGTCGTCCTTTTTGACTCTTTTTCGGTTGTAAAAACAGAACAACAAATGAAAAATCAATGATTAAATTTTTCTTTATTGTTGTTATCTACAAAATAAATATTTTTTGATATAGATAATGTGATTTGCTCACAGTACTTCATATGTACTTTTTGATAAGATATATATAAAAATTATTAACGAGATTTAAAAATATGATATGATTAAAATGACAATGAAATTTTTAAAGCAGGAAAAGATATTAAGAGAGAGTAAGTTGATTTTTATAAAAGAAAGGGGATCGATGAAATGAAAGTTATTATTGTTGGAGGCGTAGCAGGAGGTGCCAGTGCGGCAGCTAGACTCCGTAGATTGGATGAAAAGGCAGAAATTACAATTTATGAACGCAGTGGATATATTTCTTATGCTAATTGTGGATTACCCTATTATATTGGCGATGTCATTTCAGATCAGGGGGAATTGACTTTACAGACGCCAGAGAGTTTTTACAAACGTTTTCATATTGAAGCAAAAGTTCATCATGAGGTAATGGAAATTGAGCCTGAAAAAAAGATGGTGACTGTTTGTGATTTGCAAACTGGTAAAGTTTGGAGAGAAAAATATGATAAATTGATACTTTCTCCTGGAGCAAAGGCGATCAAACCGAATATTCCTGGAATTGATATGGAAAATATTTTTACATTACGAACGGTAGAAGACACATTAGATATTGACAATTATGTAAAAGCCAAAAACGTAAAATCCGCAGTTGTCGTGGGCGGTGGCTTTATTGGATTAGAAGCTGCGGAGAATTTAAAACATATTGGGATTAATGTAACGATTGTAGAAGCAGCTCATCAGGTACTTTCTATATTGGATGAGGATATGGCTTGTCAAATACATGCTTTGCTACGTGAAAATGATATAGAGCTTCTTCTGGGAAGTGGAATTGCTGCTTTTGAAAAGGCAGAAGGAGGAGATCAAGTAATCAGTATTCTCGCAAATGGGAGACGGATTTATGCGGATATGGTTGTACTCGCCATCGGTGTAACACCTGATACAGTTCTTGCGCAAAAAGCGGGAATAAAAACAGGGCTTAAGGGAAGTATTGTGGTAAATGAAAAAATGGAGACGTCAATTCCGGATATTTATGCAATTGGTGATGCAATAGAGGTGACGCATTATATCACAGGAAAGAAAGCCCTGATCTCTCTTGCCGGGCCTGCAAATAAGCAAGGTAGAATTGTTGCTGATAATATTTCCGGGGGCGAGAGCATATATAAAGGTACCCAGGGATCTTCGGTGATCAAATTATTTGATATGACTGCGGCAGCAACCGGAATTACTGAGAGAGTCGCAAAAATGGCAGGGATTAGCTATGGTAAAGTAATTTTGTCTCCTGCATCGCATGCGTCATATTATCCTGGCGGCAAAATAATGACAATAAAAGCAATTTTTGATCAAGAGACAAATCGAATCCTTGGTGCCCAGATTGTGGGGTATGAGGGGGTAGATAAACGTATTGACGTCATTGCGACGGCTATTCGAGCCGGTATGCGGATAAATGAGTTGGCAGAGCTTGAATTGGCCTATGCACCACCGTTTTCTTCTGCAAAAGATCCAGTAAATATGATTGGATTTATTGCGGAAAATTTAATTACAGAAAAGGTAAAACAATTTTATTATGAAGATTTAGGTGGACTTTTTAATCGCAAAGATGTCTTTTTACTTGATGCACGGACACCGCAGGAGTATGCAAGAGGACATGTAGAGGGGTTTTTGAATATTCCAGTAGACGAGCTTAGAGAGAGAATTATGGAGATCCCAAATGAAAAAAGCGTTTATGTGATGTGCCAAAGCGGACTTCGCAGTTATATTGCCTGCCGTATATTATCTAATCTTGGTTATGAATGTTATAATTTTGCTGGAGGTTATCGTTTCTTTTCTATGGTGGAAAAAGAAAATTTAGCTAATCCTAATAGTTATACTTGTGGTATGGAAAAATAAAACGGTAGGTAGTGAAAATCAAACTGTAAAATAATAAACCATATTTGATTGCTGTCAGGCATATAGTGTAAAAAAGTCACAGAAAAAATAAAAAAATCATGAGATACTTTATTTGAAATAGTTAAGGAGGTAATTTATATGTCTGCATTAGCAATCAATCAGTATAATTTTGAACAGGAAGTATTAAATAGCGATAAGACAGTATTACTTGATTTTTGGGCAAGTTGGTGCGGACCATGTCGTATGGTCAGCCCTATTGTGGATCAAATTGCAAAAGAATGCCCTGAAATTAAGGTGGGGAAAATCAATGTTGATGAACAACCAGAACTTGCTGCTGCATTCCGCGTAATGAGTATACCATCATTGTTTGTTATGAAAAAAGGGAAAATAGTAAACAGTGCAATTGGTGCTAGGCCAAAGCAACAGATATTAGAAATGCTAAAATAAATACTATATGAAACGAAAATACATAATAAATGATGCAGCCTTACAAAACTGCATCATTTATTATGTATTTAAAAGCAAAGTGTCAAGAGTGTATAGGCATTTTTACAAGTGTTATTTATTTAATTCGTTAAGCTTTTTTATATCGGTTATTTCGATAAGTCCTCGAGCCAATCTAACTAAACCTTCATCTTGAAAATATTTGAGCATACGAGTGACGACTTCTCTGGCTGTCCCCAAATGAAAAGCAATTTGTTCATGGGTAATATGCAGTTGGTTTTTTGACTGAAGATTACTTTCTTCAATTAAAAAATTTGCCAGACGTTGATCAAAACTTTTCCATAAAATCTGCTCGATAAGCCACATCACATCAGTAAACCGCGAAGCCATAATCTCATTTGTATAATTCGCAATGATAGTAGATTTTTGCATCAAGGTTTTGTAAATATTAATGGGGATGATCCAAACATCTGTATCTCTTTCGGCGGAGATGTTAAGATCAAATTGAATATTTTTCATGATACATGAAGCAGAAAAAAGGCATATATCTCTGTCATATAAACGATAAATAGTAATTTCTCTTCCGTTTTGAGATGTCATAAAAACACGCAGTTGCCCGGAAAGAACAAGCAACAATCCCAAACAATCTTTTTCATCGCGATGTAATTGTGTTCCCTTAGGGATTTTTTGCAAAAAAACATGGCTAAGGAGAAGAGATTGCTCATCTGCGGGTAAACGGGAAAAAATAGGAAAATATTCCGCAAAGCACATGATAATAGTTCCTCCAATAATGAAAAATGCTAATATGTATCGTAACTACTTGCGGTAAACTAATAAATTTTATGGCAAAAAATCTTAAAGATAATTAAAAAATCACAATAATATTGCCATGATTATTTTGCTGAAGTCGTATCAGTAATAGATGTTGATTTTCTATTGTGGCGTTTTAAAGTAAAATATCCGATAATACACATTAAAAACGCGCCGATAGCATCGACAATCATATCTTCCATAGTGTCGGATAGGGCTGCGCGCCCAATTAGTTTTGTACCATCTTCTAACATAAATTTTTGCATATTCATATGAAGAATACCATCCATTACATATTCATAAATCTCCCAGAGTGAACCGACAGCTAAAGCAAAACAAAAAGCAAATAGCAACGTAAATCCGGGGCTTAATTTTACCTTGACTTTCTCTGAACTATTCATAATATTGACAATGGAAAACCCGAGAACGCCGAGCATGGCGCCACTGAATGTATGTAAAATAAGATCCCAATAGGGAATAATAAAAAAGAAATTACGTACTTCACCCAAGTAAATTGCGCAATAAAGGAAAATAAAATAAAATATTTCCATATAGTTTGGAATATCAATTTTAAAATGTTTTTCAATAACTGATGGAAGAAATAGGACAACAGAACCTAAAAGGCATTGAACTAACATAAGAATGTAATCACTTTTTAACCGTTCATGTGGCTGAGCATCAGAAAGCTCTGCGGGAGCGTTAAAAAGCTTATAGATTGAAAAGCCGATAGAGAAAATTAACGTGGTTAAGCAAATTATGCCAACAATATTTTTAATTGAAAGTTTTTTGACGCGTTGCATTAAATCTCTCCTGTTTTTATGTGTTATAAAATGGTAATTAATTTATTTTTACATTTTTACATAAAATGATAAAAGTTGCAAGTAAATTGGTAAAATACTCGAAAATGTTTTTATTTCAACTAATGCAGTTAATGTGATTGATAAATATATATTTTGTAATTTTATTTAAAATAAAGTGGGAATTTTATGCAATCGAACCTTTTTCTAAAGTATTGATTAGGATATTTTTAATATAAATAAAGTATGGCTAGCTTATAAATTATACCATACTTTATTTATATTCTTAAATTTGTTTTTTGAGAAATAAATTCTATACGCAGTTAATACTGATTTAAAGAAAAACATGTCGTAATTTTTCTAGAGTTTTTGACAAAATACGGGATATTTGTACTTGAGAAACTCCGAATATAGAAGCAATCTCACTTTGTGTTTTATCAGAAAAAAAACGTAACATAATAATTTGCCGTTCTCTTGGCGATAACTGAGAAAGTTGCTCCTTTAACAGGATTTTGTCAATAGAAATAGGGTCTTGCGATGCAGGCAAGGTATCTGCCAGAGTAATAGAAGAATCATCGTTAAAAATGGGCTCATCCATAGAAAGTGGTGTTCGGCAGGCATCCAACGAAAAAATGATTTCCTCTGAAGAGATGCCGGAAGCTTTAGATAATTCTTCTAGGGTGGCATCACGCCCCAAGGTATTTTTTAGCTTCTCTTGTAGAGCAAGTAATTGGCTTGCTTGCTGCTTCAAATGTCGACTTACCTTAATTGGACCATCATCTCTTAAAAAACGACGAATCTCGCCTAAAATTATTGGAACAGCATAAGTTGAAAAACGTACACCAAAAGAAACATCGAATCCATCTATAGCCTTAACCAGGCCAAGATTTCCAATCTGGAATAAATCTTCGTATTCCAAACCGCGCCCAAGAAAGCGCTTTACGATGCTTTTTACTAAGGGGATATTTTCTTTGGCTAATTCTTCCTTTGAGTTAAGATCGCCCTCTTTTGCTTTGCGTAACAAGCTAAGTGTTTGCTCATGAGAGAGCGACATTTGCAGCAGCCTCCATAGAATTTACAGGGATGGTTTTTTCGAGTCGGACGGTTGTCCCATGCCCGGGCTGAGAACGTACGACAACGCGGTCCATAAATGACTGCATGACAGTAAAACCCATTCCCGAACGTTCCTCACTGTTTCCAGTCGAATAGAACGGTTGCATAGCCTGTTGGATATCTTCGATGCCTTTGCCAAAATCTTGTATTTCAAAGGTTACAGTATTTTTAGAAATCTCTCCGCGTAAAATTACTTTTCCTTTTTGATGGGTATATGCGTGAACGACAGCATTAGTAACAGCTTCCGAAACTGCTGTTTTGATATCTGAAATATCTTCCATCGTACAATCAAGTCGAGCAGCAAATGCTGCTGCGCAGACCCTTGCAAAAGCCTCATTTTGTGAAGTGGCGGGGAAAATCAGTTCCATATAATTATCTGTATTCATTTTTCCTCCAAAGTTCATAAAAGTTTTTCAATAATGTTATATAAGCCGGACATGCGGAATATTTTATCGACATGTGAATTGACATTTTTAACGTAGAGTGGCATTCCCTTTTCCTTAAGCTTTTTATACCGGCCGATAAGTAGACCAATTCCCGAACTGTCCATTAATGTGACGTGGGAAAAGTCCAGAATTAAACCGTTACGGCAGCGCATAATTGCACGATCCAGTTGACGTCGAATTGTTTCAGCATTATGATGATCCAATTCACCTTCCAACTCGACGCACAATGCGCGCACAGTTGTTTTTTGCATAGATTACCTCCTTCAATTGCCATGAAATAATATTCACGTTTTTCTTCTAAAACCCTTTGAAGAAAAAAAACGGCTTTTGCCAAAATAAAGCGAAGGCGTATATTTTTTTTCCAATCGGGGAAAATTTTTCTATGGACAAAAAAAGTACAAAGAAAAAATCCAAAATTTTCAAAAAAATATTATATGTTTTTTTAGTATGTGTAATTTGCGTTGTATTATTCATTTCCGCATATATTTTTGGTATTGAAGAATGGCAGGAGTTTGATCCGAAACAAGCGGCAGAAATGCAACTTTGCACAATACTTTATGATGTCAGTGGGCAACCTTTTCAAGAGCTATATAATACTGAAAGAAGATATTATATTGAATTTGAAAAATTGCCTGATTACGTTGCACAGGCATTTATTGCAATAGAAGATGCACGTTTTTATGAACATGCAGGCTTTGACC
This sequence comes from uncultured Clostridia bacterium, assembly GCA_944347775.1. Classification (GTDB taxonomy): domain Bacteria; phylum Bacillota; class Clostridia; order Christensenellales; family Christensenellaceae; genus QANA01. Next base: position 90,118 of record CALVMT010000033.1, read on the forward strand.
TTGTTCGTATTGGAGGAGCTTTGTTAGCGGATCTTCGCAGCGGAAGTTTCTCGCAAGGAGCTAGTACAATTACGCAACAGCTGGTTAAACTTTCTTATTTAAAAAATGAAAAAACCGTAACGCGCAAGGTTGCTGAAATTTTAATGGCAATTAAATTGGAAAAAAGATATACAAAAGATGAAATATTAGAGTTATATCTAAATCGCGCTTATTTTGGAAATGGAGCTCATGGAATAGATACGGCAGCGCGGGAATATTTTGGAAAAACGGCAAGTGAATTATCGCTTGCCGAGGCCGCATTACTTGCTGGAATGGTGAAATCTCCATCAGGATATGATCCACGTAATCATTTTGAAGAAGCAAAACAGCGGCAGGAATTGGTGCTTTTACAGATGAAGGAACAGAACTTTATTTCCGATACGCAAGAAAATCAAGCAAAAACGGAACAATTAACAATCATAGAAAAACAGGAAACTTCTTATAAGTATGGTTTTTATACGGATTATGTAATTGATGAGGCAGCAAAATTACTGACTCTAACTTATGCAGAACTAATGGAAGGAGGTTACCAAATCTATACTTATTTAGATCCAGAACAACAAACTTATCTGGAAGAGTATGGACTAAAAGAAGATGCCTTTCCAGAAGCAGCAGAGGATGGAGAGCTTTGTCAATGCGCGGCAGTTATATTGTCGGCTCAACATAATGGAATTACAGCGTTGATCGGAGGGCGTACTCATGAAACGCGTTTAGCTTTTAATCGGGCATCTGCGATGCGCCGGCAGCCAGGTTCCGCAATTAAACCTGTAATGGTATATGCTCCTGCGATTGAATATCTCGGATATGAGACAACTTCTTTACTTCTGGATCAGCCGGAAGATTTTTTGGGTTATACGCCGAGAAATTCGGGAAATACTTATCGAGGATGGGTTACCTTGCGTGATGCTGTGGCTTATTCAATTAACTTACCAGCTGTCAAACTGCTAAATGAAGTAGGTGTTAGTCGAGCTAAAAGTTATGCAAGCAGTGTTGGAATTCCTTTTGAAGAAAAAGATAAAAATCTTTCGTTGGCTTTAGGCGGTTTTACGACAGGCGTTTCACCGCTAGAATTAGCAGCATCTTATATGCCGTTTGCTTCAGGAGGATACTATGATGCTCCAAGTACAATTTATCGGATTTTAGATGCACAGGGTAATGTCATTTATCAACGGCAAGAAAAACCCAAAAATGTACTTTCTGAACAATCGGCTTTTTTAATGAGTTCCCTTTTGCAATCCAGTGTTGAATATGGCACCGCAAAAACGCTTAACGAAGTAGGCATTTCATTATGTGCGAAAACAGGAACCAGCACATACGACGATGCAAGTAATAATAAAGATGCTTGGATTGTGGCGTATAATCCGGAATATATCGTTTGCTGCTGGATGGGTTTCGATAATCCGGATGATTCCCATTATTTAGAAAAGGGAATTACAGGAGGAACATATCCAGCACAAATGGCTGCGGGAATATTTTCGCACATCTATCAAGATAAACAGGCACCTGATTTTAATGTACCAGCTTCTATTGCGGCCATTGAAATTGATGCATATCAGTTAAAGGAAAATTTGGAGCTGCGCCCAGCTAACAGTGATCGTGAGAGTTGTACGGAATATTATAGGAAAGATCAAATTCCGGAAGAATTAAGTCCTAAAGCAAAACAAATGAATGTAGAGAAGAAAGATGGATATCCGAGAATTCAATTTTCCGGATATAGCCAATATACTTATGCGTTGGAGAGAAAAGAAGTCGGTGAAAATGATTTTACTTTGCTTGCCCGTTTAAAAGGGGGAGAAAGTTATATTGATAAAGAAGCACAAAAAAATAAAACTTATATTTATCGTTTGACACCGGAAGAGTTCTATACGCCGCAATATGAGTCGATATACCTTTATATTCCCTAAAAAATGAGAAATGCTACCGGTTTTATCCGATATAAAAAAGTAAAATTTAAAACTAGTCCCTTAAAGATATGACAATTTATCTAGAATTTGATATGCTAATTATATAGGTATATCTAGGAGGAAAATAAATGAATGGTGAATGGTCTTTAGAGGCATTATATACGGGGTATGATGATCCCGTTTACCTTGCGGATTTAGAAAAAGCCGAAATAATAGGCGAAAAGATCAATTTATTTTCACAATCGCTGAGTGAACGAAGCGAAAAGGAAAATTTGCTTGGCATTCTATCGTTATTGGAACAAGATGAGGAAGTATACGAAAAACTTTTTTCTTTTTGTTCTTTAAAGCAGGAAGCAGATACTACAGATGCAAAAAGTGCTTCCTATCTCGGTCAATTGATGCAAATGAATAGTAAAACGGCGAAAGCAAAGGCGGCTTTTGTATTATATATTTCGAAAATCACACAATTAGAAGTATTGATTGAGCAAGAGCCTATGTTTAAAGAATATGCAGATTATTTGAAGCAAGCCCAACTTAATGCTCGCTATTTGCTGAGCGAGGAAGTAGAAGAAGCTTTAGCTAAATATAGTATGAGCGGTGCGCATGCATGGGCAGATTTGCAAGCGTTTTTGACTTCCTCTGTAAAAGCGGAATATGAAGGGAAAAAATTAACTCTTTCGGCATTGCGAAATTTGGCTTATGATTCACAGGCTTTAGTAAGAAAAAAAGCGTATGAGGCAGAATTGACTGCTTATGATCAAATTAAAGATGCGGCGGCGTTTGCACTTAACAGTATTAAAATGCAAACCTGGAGCGAATGTGAACTTCGCGGTTTTGCTTCGCCTTTAGAAAAAACGTTGTACGAATCAAGGATGCAGAAGCAAACATTAGATGCATTGATAGAAGCGATGCGTGAATACATGCCAAAATTACATAGGTATCTTAGAGCGAAAGGAAAAGCTTTAGGTCATGAAAATGGATTGCCTTGGTATGATCTGTTTGCTCCGATGGGTAAAAGCGACAAAAAATTCACGGTAGAACAGACAAAAGAAAAGCTTCAATATATTTTTGGGAAATTTAACTCCCGGATGGTAGATATGATTTCAAGAGCCTTTGATGAGAAATGGATTGATTTTTATCCAAGAGAGGGAAAAGTTGGTGGTGCTTTTTGCGCCGGAATTTCCTCAATTCGGCAATTTCGGATTCTGACAAATTTTGATGGGAGTTTTAGTAGCTTAACAACTCTTGCGCATGAACTCGGACATGGGTATCATGATTTTATAGTACAGGATAACCGACCATTAAATCGAAGCTATTCTATGCCTGTTGCTGAAACGGCATCGACATTTAATGAGAATATAGTGCTGGAAGAAGCTCTGACTGAGGCCGATTCAGATGAAGAGAAGCTTGCCTTGTTGGAAAATGAGTTAATGGAAGTGACGCAAGTTATTTGCGATATTTATTCGCGTTTTATATTTGAATATGAGGTTTGCGAACGCCGAAAAGATGAATTTATGTTTGCCGACCAGTTGTGCAAAATGATGCTGGATGCACAAAAAGAAGCCTATGGCGATGGCTTGGAGAAAGAGACGTTGCATCCATATATGTGGGTATGTAAAAGTCATTATTATGATGCGGACTTGGCTTTTTATAATTTTCCTTATGCTTTTGGAGGATTATTTGCCAGGGGCCTGTATGCAAAATATTGTAAAGAAGGAAAGAATTTTTTGCCGCAATATGATGAAATGTTGCGGCGTACGCCTATTGCCAGTGTGGAAGAAGTTGCGCGAACTTGTGGTATCGATCTTACAAAAAAGGATTTTTGGCTAAACAGCTTACAGTCCTATACACCTGCCATTGAAGAGTTTGAACGTCTCGCCGGCGGATACAAAAAAGATGCACGTTGACATTATAATGGAAGTATGAGTGGATTAACGGGGGAATATAGATGGACAAACAGGAAATTTTACATCGTTTTGCAAAAAATAAAGAAGATGAACAACTTGTCAGCCGATTACTTGATTTTATAGGGCAAACGCAAAAAGGATATCCTGTTTACAGTAAATTTTTAAATCCGCATGAGCGGGCAATAGCAAAACAAGTGTTGCAATATGTTGGTGTGCCGTACAAAATGGATGGTGGCCATGAACAGGCGGAAAGAGCAATATTGGTATGCTTGCCGGATCAATGGCGAGATGTACAAAATGATAAGCGTTATCCTCTTTGTTTGCTCCGTATCCATGTAAACGGTACTGCATTTGGGCGGAAATTAACGCATAGAGATTATCTGGGCTCACTGATGAGTCTACAGATTGAACGCGAAACGATTGGAGACATTTTAACTGATCAAGACGGTGCACAGATTTTTTTGTTGCGGCAAGCCTTGAAAGTAGTTTTGGATGAGTTGCATAAAATAGGAAATCACAGTATACAGGCTAGTGAATTAAAATTAGGTGAATTTAAAGACTTTGTGGGAGAGAAAAAGCCAATCCACGTGTTTGTCGCCTCTATGCGGATAGATATTGTTATTGCCGAAGGGTTTAATCTTTCTCGCTCTAAGGCGGCAGAACGAGTTGAGTCAGGACAAGTTTTTTTGAATTACAGCGAATGCCTGCGCCCGTCAACAGAGGTAAAACCACAAGACGTGATTTCTCTTAGGGGAAATGGACGGATTACTGTTGGACAAATAGGCGGAATGAGCCGAAAAGGGCGCACTAGTCTTGTACTTTGGCGGTGGGAATAGTGATTTTAACGATAAAACCTTCCTATTTGGTTTGATGAGGAAGGTTTTTTATGTGTTCTATAATGGATATTAAACAATTTAGTGAAACAACTGTATTAAGTCTTGTAACTTTTCGGCAGAAAGTGCAGTGTTTTCCCGATGGATGATCAGATTGTCTTGATTGATAAAAATTGTTGAAGGCAAAGAATAGACGTAATAGCTATTCATTCCCTCGAGATCCAGATCAAAGTAAACAGGAAACATAATGTTACTTTTGGATAGAAAATCTTGCGCATCAGCTTTTGTTTCCTGATAACCATCGGTTAGATTGATCATAAGAAAAGTGATTTTTTGCCCATATTTTTCATACAACTCTTGATAAAGAGGTAGTTCTTCTCGACAGGGTGCACACCAACTGGCCCAAAAATGCAAAATAATTGGCTGACCGAAAAAGTCAGAAAGTTTTACTGCATTGCCGTCTAAATCATAAAAAGAAAAATCGGGAGCGGTGGATAGTTTTGATGAATCTTCATCGGGGGAAATTTGAGAGGAAATTGTAGGGGGAGAATATTGTTGACGGTCGGTAAAAAAGCGATAGATAAATAAAGAAAGGGCAAATAATATGATAAATATAATGACAAGCCACACTGTTTTTTGACGCATAAGGACCTCCGTTAAATAAGCTTGGAAAGAAAACGGCCCATCATACCCGTCATCATTAAAATACCGAGTATAATTAATAAAATGCCGCAAAATATCTGAATAGAACGATAATGTTTTTTTATCAAATTAATCGTTTCTTTTAATTGATCAATAAGTACGGCGCTCAATAAAAAAGGAATTCCAAGTCCAAGAGAATAGCAAATCAACATAAAAATTCCTTTAAATGCGGATCCCTGTTGTGCAGCTAGTAATAATGCAGATCCTAAAAATGCACCCGCACAGGGTGTCCATCCTACAGAAAAAATCATTCCAAATAGCAGAGAAGAGAAAAAGCCGAACTGTTCAATTGTTGTATTCCACTGATGTGTTTTGTTTAGCAAGGGGATATGCAAAAATCCGATGTAGTTAATGCCAAACAAGACGACGATTGCACCACTAATCAGATTAACAGCAGTCTGGTGTGTACGCAAAAGACTACCAAGGGTTCCGGCAAATGCCCCCATAAGTGTAAACAGTAAGCTAAATCCCAAGACAAATCCCAGCGCGTTAAGTAGTGTTTTTTTGGAATTATTTTTTTGATTTCCGGCAAAATATACTAGGTAAAGCGGTAGCATTGGCAAAAGACATGGAGAGATAAATGTAATTATACCTTCCAAAAAAGAAATAAAATAATCCAAAATATCACCTCCGCATATAATTTTATGATAACAAAATAATATACTGTATTGCAATATGTGGAGAAAAAATGATGAAGAGGAATAAATTATATTGGAATATAAAAATAAAAAAATCAAAAAAATTAAAAAAAGGACTTGCATTATAAAAAAAGTTGATGTAATATAATTGTAACAAAGTTGTAATGACTTTATTCTGCTATTTGTTAAAACTTTTTTCTTTTCTTATATATGCAAATTTTACAAAGGGCATGGGCATCAAGCACATGCCTTTTGTAATAATTAAAATTTTGGGAGATTTATGTATAATATTTGCGCATATTTCTCAATGCGGACTTTTCCAGACGGGAAACTTGCGCTTGGCTGATTCCGATTTCCTTGGAAACTTCCATTTGTGTTTTCCCAGCAAAATAACGCAGATAAATAATGTTTTTTTCGCGGTCGTTTAATTTTGAGAC
>CALVMT010000034.1 GCA_944347775.1 uncultured Clostridia bacterium
AAAAGAACTAGCTGCCCACCATGTTATTGACCAGAAAGTGAAACAGGAAAAAATGACCTGATCAACAATGTTTAATTTGTTCATTATTATAATATTTAGTTAAGATATAAAGGCTTATGTGCGGCAAGTCGTATTGGGTACTGGACTGGAGGATAGATGATGAAAAAAAGAATACTTTGTTTTGGTGATTCAAATACCTGGGGTGCAATTGCTTGCGGGGATGGTGCGCGGTATCCTGAGGGAGTGCGGTGGACATCGGTATTGTCGCAGCAGCTTGGCGAGGAATATGTAATCATTGAAGAAGGACAAAATGGTCGCACTAGTGTTTGGGATGATCCGATTGAAAATCGAATGGCAGGGATTACATATTTATGGCCTTGCCTTGAATCGCATTCACCTTTAGATCTGGTTATTTTGATGTTGGGAACGAATGATACAAAACCTTACTTTTCAGTAAATGAAAAAAATATAGCGGATAGTGTTGGGCGCTTAGCCATCATGGCAATGCAGTCACCGTTTGGAAGAAAAAAAGAACTTCCTGTATTGATGGTTGCTCCTATTCAAATTATTAATCCTGTGCCGTTTAAAGGGATTTTTGATATGCGTTCCGAAAAAATCTCAAAAAATTTTGGAGAAACCTTTGCTGAAGTTGCCAAACAAATTGGTTGCGCCTTTTTAGATGCTTCTCTTTATGCAAAACCGGATACAGCCGATGGCGTGCATATGGATAAACATGGACACAGAATGCTTGCGGAAGCAATTTCTGCGAAAGTAAAAGAGATTCTATAAAATAATATTTATTTATGTGTTATTGAAAGCCATTTAATTATTAAAAATACTAATTATTTCAAACTTTTCTTGCGTTTGATGATGCTAAATTTACAAAATCAGCTGAGACGAAGATATAAAAGTAAAACACAGTATAATTTTTTTATGACACTTTTAATTTTATTTAAGAATAATCAAAAAACACCGGAAATAAACGGTGTTTTTTGGTAAATAAATAACTTTAAGGAAATTAAAAATTATATTTTTTAAAAATTATATTGACGACATAAAAAATGAGTTGTATAATTATGCAAAAATAATACATAAATAATACATTTGGAGGCAATAATGCAACAAGAAAAAAAGGCAATTATATTTATAGACGGCAGAGAGGGAACAACAGGGCTACGTATATTTGATCGCCTCAAAGACAGAGAGGATCTTTATCTGATTCAGCTTCCTGAAATGCAAAGAAAAGATCCCTTATATAGAAAAAAAGCGTTAAATGAGTGTGATATTGCCTTTTTATGCCTACCAGATGCAGCGGCCAGGGAAGCAGTTTCTTTTGTTAAAAATAATAAAGTAAAAATCATAGATGCCTCAACAGCACATCGAACCGAAGAAGGATGGGTGTATGGATTTCCGGAAATATCTGTTGAAACTGCAAATTTACTTTCTGTTGCAAACAGAGTTGCGGTTCCAGGATGTCATGCAAGTGGTTTTATTGCGCTTGTTGCACCGCTAATCAAAAATGGTTTGCTTTCATCTGATGCAAAGTTATGTTGTACTTCGATTACTGGTTATAGTGGCGGAGGGAAAAAAATGATTGCGCAATATGAAACAGATAAACGAGATCCTTTGTTTAATGCGCCAAGGCAATACGCTTTAACACAATCTCATAAACATTTAAAAGAAATGCAAGCAATTTGCGGCTTGGTTTATGCTCCCATTTTTACCCCAATTGTTGCAGATTTTTATAGCGGCATGCTCGTTACCGTACCATTGTTTGCAAAAGACTTGAATTGCAGTGTTGAGACATTAAAAAGTTTTTACCAGGAATTTTATAAAGGGCCACTTGTAACATATTGCTCAAAAATGGATGAGGACGGATTCCTGTCTGCTAATTTAATGTCAGGGAAAGATAGCATGCAGATCACTGTACAAGGAAATAGCGAACGAATTTTATTGCAAGCAAGGTTTGATAATTTAGGAAAAGGAGCTTCGGGGGCTGCGGTACAATGCATGAACTTAATGCTTGGCAAACCAATGCTTTCCGGGTTAAAAATTTAAATGTAAAGGAGTGACGAGATAATGCAGGAAATTACAGGAGGTGTATGTGCCGCTAAAGGATTTAAAGCCTCTGGTATACATTGCGGTATACGTAAAAACACGACCAAAAAAGATTTAGCTTTGATTGTAAGTGAACAAAAAGCCACAGCCGCAGCTGTGTATACTAAAAATCTGGTTAAAGGAGCACCGCTTTTGGTAACAAAATCTCACCTGAAAAATGGATATGCACAGGCAGTGATTTGTAATAGCGGAAATGCAAATACGTGTAATGCTAATGGAAAGGAAATTGCGGAGCAGATGTGTGATCTGGTCGCTTCGGAGATGGGCATTCACAGTACGGATGTACTGGTTGCTTCGACTGGTGTTATTGGTCAGCCCCTTCATATAGAACCGATTGCTCAGAGCGTTTCCCAATTAGTTTCTCAATTGTGTTTTCACAATAGCAGCGCAGCAGCAGAAGCAATTATGACAACGGATACAATAAAAAAAGAATATGCCGTTCGCTTCAAAGTCGGAGAGATTGATTGTTCAATTGGCGGAATTGCAAAAGGTTCAGGGATGATTCACCCGAATATGGCAACGATGTTGGTATTTATCACAACAGATGTCTGTATAGATCATGAATTGTTGCAAAAAGCGTTAAGTGAAGATGTTAAAACTTCATTTAATATGGTTAGTGTGGATGGAGATACTTCGACTAATGATATGGTTACCATATTAGCTAATGGTATGGCAGGAAATAACAAAATACAGGAAGATAACAAGGACTATGCTGTGTTTTGTGAGGCGCTGCATTGTGTAACAACACATTTATGCAAAATGATTGCAGGAGACGGCGAGGGAGCCACTAAACTGATAGAATGTATTGTCAATACGGCACAAAATCAAACGATTGCGCAGATTGCAGCCAAATCTGTTATCTGTTCGTCACTTGTCAAAGCTGCAATGTTTGGTGAAGACGCAAACTGGGGTCGTATTCTTTGTGCTTTGGGATATTGCGGAGCAGATATAAATGTGGAAAAAATTGATGTCGTTTTAGCTTCTGCGGCAGGAGAAATTCTGGTATGTAAATCAGGAGCTGGAGTAGAATTTTCAGAAACTAAAGCAAAAAAAATATTGCAAGAGAAAGAAATTTCTATAAGAATACAATTAAATTCCGGAAAAGCATCTGCTACTGCGTGGGGATGCGATTTGACTTATGATTATGTGAAGATAAATGGGGATTATCGTACATGAAAAACGAACAACTTGAAGTAAACAGTATGCAAAAGGCACAGGTTTTAGTGCAAGCTTTACCGTATATTCAAAAATATGCGGGTAAAATTGTTGTGATTAAATACGGCGGGAATGCCATGATTAATCAAGAATTAAAAGAAGCTGTAATGGGAGATGTCACACTGCTTTCTCTAATTGGTGTAAAAGTTGTGCTTGTGCACGGTGGAGGCCCTGAGATCACAGCTATGTTAAAGAAAATCGGAAAACAAAGTGAATTTGTTAATGGGTTACGAGTGACAGATAAAGAAACAATGGATATTGTCCAAATGGTTTTAGCAGGGAAAATTAATAAAGATTTGGTCAATATGCTGAATAATTTGGGAGGAAAAGCGGTCGGACTAAGCGGTGTTGACGGACATATGATTAAAGCGATTCCTCAGGACACGGCACTTGGATATGTTGGTAAAATTAATGGGATCAATACAGATATTATTTTAGATATGTTAGAAAAAGGTTATGTCCCAGTTATTTCTACAGTAGGATGCGATACAGAAAATCAAACTTATAATATCAATGCAGATACAGCCGCAGCCCGTATTGCCGGAGCATTAAAAGCGGAGAGTTTTATTGCAATGACAGATACACCGGGAATCTTGCGAAAAAAAGATGATCCGGAAACGTTAATCTCAAGTATTAATGTCAGTGAAGCACCCCAACTCATACGAGAAGAAATTATTTCTGGAGGGATGATTCCTAAAGTAGAATGCTGTATAGAAGCGATCAGACAGGGTGTGAACCGTGTGTTTATTATTGATGGCCGGGTACCGCATGCGGTATTAGTGGAATTGTTAACTGATGAAGGAATTGGAACCATGTTTAAATAAGGAGAAAAAAATGAATATTCAACAAATTGATGATCAATTTATTGCCAATACATATCATCGTTTTCCCATACAAATTGTAAGAGGAAATGGAGCAGAACTCTTTGATAAAGATGGAAAAAGATATATTGATCTTGGTAGCGGAATTGCTGTCAATACTTTTGGCGTGGGAGATGAAAGCTGGAAATCAGCTGTGATTTCACAATTGAATAAAGTACAGCACACTTCAAATTATTATTATACTGAACCTTGTGCCAAACTAGCGGAAATGCTATGCGATCGGACGGGGATGAAAAAAGTTTTTTTTAGCAACTCCGGAGCGGAAGCAAATGAATGTGCGATCAAAGCAGCCAGAAGGTATGCATTTTTAAAATACGGAGATGAAAGCCATCATAATATTATTACGCTAAAAAACAGTTTTCATGGCCGTACAATTACTACGCTTTCGGCAACAGGTCAGGATGCCTTTCATAAAGAATTCGGTCCTTTTACTCCTGGTTTTATTTATACGGAGCCGGAAAATATTGAGCAGTTAAAACAATTGGTCAGTCAGTATCAATGTACAGCGATAATGCTTGAAGTAATACAGGGCGAAGGTGGTGTATGCCAGCTGTCGCAAGAATATATCAATGCGATAAAAAAGCTTGCAAAGGAGAAACAGCTTTTAATTATAGTAGATGAAGTTCAAACAGGTAACGGCAGAACAGGTAAACTATATGGATATATGCATTACGGACTTCAGCCCGATATAATTTCAACGGCAAAAGGTTTGGCGGGAGGATTACCAATTGGTGCAACGTTATTAGGAGAAAAAGTCCAAAACGCTTTAGGGTATGGTACACATGGCTCTACCTTTGGTGGTAACCCGATTAGTTGTGCAGCTGCAGTCAATATTCTATCTCGGATAGATGAAGCTCTAATGGAACAAGTACAAAAAAAATCGAATTATATTAAAAAAGAATTATCATATATTAAAGGTGTCGTGGAAATAAGTGGACTCGGTTTAATGCTTGGCATAAAAACAAATAAACCAGCAGATAAGATTATAATGAATTGTATGGAAAAAGGAGTATTAATTTTAAGTGCAAAAGATAAACTCCGCTTGTTACCACCGTTAAATATTTCTTTTTCTCTTTTGGAAGAAGCAATCACAATCTTAAAAGAAGAAATTTTAAGATAAAAACAAGTCGTAGGGAGGTACTTCGTAAAGAAGTCACCTCCTTTTGTATTTTGTAATCAACCGGAATGTTCTTGATTGCAAGTAAAGTTAATCATATCGGAGCATTATCTTTGATTTTAATGTCTTTCACATGATATATTTACTACAATGGTTTTAATTAATTTTGTGGAAAATAAGAAAGAGATTAGCTTCTCAAATACTTGCAATTCCATATCGAATAATTGACGGCTCTGCTTTTTGCTGTGTATTTTATCGTGCTGATTTTGACTAATAATCATAACCGGAGACGGCAAAAATTTTAAAACACCGTTTAATGTCATAAAGCGAGAAATGCTTGAAGAGTGTAGAGTACAGTCAAATAAATGAAATCAAAAGCCTATCATATTTTCCCGTTACGGTAATTAAAACTTTCGTACAAATATACCGAATGTTATAAAACTAAATGGGATGCAAATCGTACAGCTTATATAAACTCAATTGCTGTTGGGGATTAAATAATGATTGGATTAAAACGTGGAACTGTAAAACTAAGCAAACATGAAAAGAAATGGGAACTTGAGGCTTAGAATACAATTGTTCGTTTGAAACAGATATTGGGTAATGTTATAGAAGACATTCAACACGTGAGGAGTATCCATAAAGGCAAAACCGATAATTGATATTGCAGTCGTAGTTGATGATTTCGATGATATTGTAAGTTTTAATAAAGAATTAAAAGACAATAGATTTTACTATTGCCCCAATGCACAAGCATCACTTAAAAATCGGTTGTTGTTTGCTCGTGGTAACTTTTATGAAAGTACGGGAGATTTGCAAACTCATTTCATTCATGTTGTTCAAACAAATAGTATGGATTGGATAAATTACATAAATTTTAGAGATTATCTTAACAACACCTTCAGTTGCAAAAGAGCATGAAAAAATTTAAAGGTAGCCCTTGCTCTACAAACGCTTGTTGATAAAAGCAGAGAAAAGTATCTCGAGGGAAAACACGATTTTATTGTTTATATTTTAAGAAAAGCACTTGTAAAATCCTATCTTGGAAAAACAGTAAATATAAAAATAGACAGACCTATCGGTAGCAAGCACTTTGTCTATCCTATCAATTACGGATATATACCTAATGTGTTTGGCGATGATGGTGAAGAACTCGATGTGTATGATGTGCCGGTGGAAGAATACACAGCTCGCATTATCGGAATCATTCATCGCCATAATGATTTGGATGGAAGAAAGCTGATTTCCGCACCTGAAGAAGTGAGTTTTGGTCAAAACAAAATTTTAGAATTGGTTAGTATTCAGGAACAATACTATGAAAGTGAAATTAAACTGTGTAACTAATTGATAAAAAAATTTGAAATGTTAAATCCATAAGTATAGCGAGAATCGGTTTTTGATACTAAAATCTATATAAATGATTGGGGCACCTTCCTTAAGGAGGAAATCCCAAGGCTCCTTTTTATACTCAAATTACTGTATTTATATTCATTTTTTTTGCATTTATAATAAAATATATCTTGACCCAAGCAATATATAGCTGTATAATTATACAATAAAATTTAAATAATATACTAATATTGTTCTAATCATATAAAATAGGAGTAGAAAAATGAAACATTTATTAAAATTGATGGATTTATCAAAAGAAGAAATTACTGATATTTTGAATACGGCAGATCAATTAAAATATGAGAAAAAGCATGGGATTGCGCATCCTCTCCTGGCAGGAAAAACATTAGGAATGATTTTTCAAAAAGCTTCCACGAGGACACGAGTGTCTTTTGAAGCAGGAATGTATCAGCTTGGGGGCTCTGCATTATTTTTGAGCGCAAATGATTTGCAGATTGGTCGAGGTGAGCCAGTCGAGGATACTGCTCGTGTTCTTTCTAGATATCTTGATGGATTAATGATTCGTACATATGCTCAGCAAGAAGTGGAGGCATTGGCAGAATATGGTTCTATCCCGGTCATAAACGGCCTGACTGATTATTGCCATCCTTGCCAGGTATTAGCTGATCTAATGACTATTCGCGAATATAAAGGAAAATTAGAAAATAATGTCATGTGTTTTATTGGTGACGGAAATAATATGGCCAATTCTTTGATTGTCGGCGGAATTAAAATGGGCATGGAAGTACATATTGCATGTCCGTCAGAATATCAGCCGGATGCACATATTGTCAGCTGGGCAAAAGATCACGGAAAATTCATATGCACACAAAATGTAATGGATGCCTCAGCAAATGCCGATGTTCTGATAACAGATGTTTGGGCATCTATGGGGCAAGAAAGAGAAAAAGAAGAGCGAAAGAAAGCCTTTTCGGGTTACCAAATCAATGATAAAATATTGGCCTGTGCAAAGCAGGATGCTATGGTAATGCATTGTTTACCTGCGCATCGTGAAGAGGAGATTACAACAAAAGTGTTTGAGACGCATGCAAATGAGATTTTTGATGAAGCAGAAAATAGGTTGCATGTGCAAAAATCGATTTTGGTCAAATTACTTTTGCAAGATAAGGAGTAAAATTAAAAGATGAAGAAGGCATATTTGGTGCTGGGTAACGGAATGATTTTTGAGGGAATACGATTTGGTGCAGAAATGGATTCCGTTGGAGAAATTGTTTTTTCAACAGGGATGTGCGGATATATTGAAACATTAACGGATCCCAGTTATTATGGCCAGATTGTCTTGCAGACATTTCCGCTGGTAGGGAATTATGGAGTAATAGAAGCTGATTTTGAAGGTAAATGTATGTTAAAGGGTTATATTGTACGTGAATGGTGTGAAATGCCTTCTAACTTTCGAGCACAGTATAATTTGAATACATTCTTAAAGCAACAGGGAATAACAGGTCTATACGGGATTGATACGCGCGAAGTAACGCGTATAATTCGAGATCATGGAGTAATGAATGCAAAAATTTGCGATCAGCTTCCGTCGGATATGAGTGAAATATCTGATTATCATATCGATGATGCGGTAAAATCAGTTACAATTTCTGAACCCAAATTTTATTTGGCAAAAGAAAGTAAGTATCTGGTTGTTTTAGTCGATTACGGTGCAAAGCGCAATATTATTCGCGAATTGAATAAACGAGGATGTAGTGTTATGGCTGTTCCTGCAAATACAAGTGCAGAAAAAATTTTAGCTTATCATCCTGACGGTATTATGCTGTCTAACGGGCCGGGTGATCCTGCGGAAAATATAGAGTGTATCTATCAAATACAAAAATTATTGGGTAAAAAGCCAATATTTGGTATTTGTTTGGGGCATCAACTGTTGGCTTTGGCCAATGGAGCAAAAACTAAAAAAATGAAATATGGGCATCGTGGTGTAAACCAACCAGTACGCGACCTAGAAGGTATGCGGACATATATTACTAGTCAAAATCATGGTTATGCCGTGATTTCCAACACATTACCGGTTGGAGCAAAGGAAATATTTGTTAATGCAAATGATGGCACTTGTGAAGGCATTTCCTATGCCGGGAAAAAAGCGTTTTCAGTCCAATTTCATCCGGAAGCATGCGCAGGACCGCATGATACGGCCTTTCTATTTGATCGAATGATCTGTATGATGGAGGAAGAAAAATATGCCGCTTTGTAAAAAAATAAAAAAGGTAATGGTCATTGGATCTGGACCGATTGTAATCGGCCAAGCTGCAGAGTTTGATTATGCAGGAGCACAGGCTTGTCGGGTTTTAAAGGAAGCAGGATTAAATGTTGTTTTAGTTAATTCGAATCCAGCAACAATTATGACAGATCGCGCATTTGCTGATGAAATTTATTTGGAGCCACTGACTTTAAAAACAGTAAAACGAATTATTCTTAAGGAAAAACCAGATAGCCTCTTAGCAGGGCTAGGAGGTCAAACCGGATTAACCTTGGCAATGGAACTGGAAAAAGAAGGTTTTTTAAGTAAACATGGCGTTCGTTTATTGGGAACGAATGTTGAGTCAATTATTAAAGCAGAGGACAGACAAATATTTAAAAACACAATGCAGGAAATTGGACAGCCCACCATTCCTTCTGAGAGTGCTAATACTGTTGAAGATGCTGTAGAAGCGGCCTACCACATTGGGTATCCGGTGATTACGCGCCCAGCTTTTACCTTAGGAGGTGCTGGAGGTGGCGTTGCATACGACGAGGAACAATTGCGCAAAATCGCAAAAACTGGTTTAGATCTTTCTCCTATTCATCAAATTTTGGTAGAGAAGTATATTTATGGTTGGAAAGAAATTGAATTTGAAACGATGCGCGATGCTATCGGAAATGTCATCGCCGTATGCAGTATGGAGAATTTTGATCCGGTGGGTGTACATACCGGAGATAGTATTGTTGTAGCTCCTGCATTAACGCTCTCCGATAAAGAATATCAAATGTTACGAACTGCCGCATTAGATATTATTACGGCGTTGGGGATTGTTGGAGGATGTAACTGTCAATTCGCTCTTAATCCGGACAGCTTTGAATATGCGGTAATTGAAGTAAACCCTCGTGTCTCTCGCTCCTCAGCATTAGCAAGTAAGGCGACTGGCTATCCTATTGCTAAAGTAACAACTAAAATTGCAATTGGATATACATTGGACGAAATAAAAAACGATATTACTGGGAAGACATGTGCTTGTTTTGAACCCGCACTTGATTATGTTGTTGTTAAAATGCCGAAATGGCCATTCGATAAATTTTTAAATGCGAGCAGAAAAATTGGAACACAAATGAAAGCAACAGGCGAAGTAATGGCTATCGGATCTTCTTTTGAAATGGCATTAATGAAAGCAGTAAGAGGTGTAGAAATTTCACTAGATACACTCAATAATTACAAGAATGTTTCACAAGAACCACTCAATAAAAGACTAAAAAACATAGATGACATGCGTTTGTTTACGATATTTGAAGCGCTAAAGAAAGGGATTAGCATAGAAGAAATCTTTAAAATTACCCATATTGATCGTTGGTTTTTATATAAGTTGAACAATCTGGCAAATTATGAATTATCTTTGCAAAACAATACGATAAATGAAGAGTTATATTTAAAAGGTAAAAAGTTAGGTTATACTGATGAGGCACTGCGTCGTATTTCCG
Source organism: uncultured Clostridia bacterium (assembly GCA_944347775.1). Lineage (GTDB taxonomy): Bacteria > Bacillota > Clostridia > Christensenellales > Christensenellaceae > QANA01. The sequence continues at coordinate 10,420 of CALVMT010000034.1, forward strand.
GAGGGCAAGCATTGCCGTCTCATATTAATGCGGTGTATAAAATGGTGGATACCTGTGGCGCCGAATTTGATGCAGAGACACCGTATTTTTATTCTTGTTACGACACATTTTGCGAAGCTCGCAGCTTTCATCGCTCACAAAAACCAGTAATCATGGTTCTGGGTTCTGGTCCTATACGTATTGGACAGGGAATCGAATTTGATTATTCTTCTGTGCATTGTGTATGGACATTAAAAAAACAGGGGTATGATGTAGTTATCGTCAATAATAATCCTGAAACGGTTTCTACAGATTATGACACTGCTGATCGCCTTTATTTCGAGCCACTAACACCGGAAGACGTCATGCATATTGTTAACGTAGAAAAACCTGTAGGGGTAGTTGTTGCTTTCGGTGGGCAAACTGCAATAAATTTAACCAATTTTTTAGATTCTCAAGGGATAAAAATTTTGGGTACTTCGGCAAAAAGTATTGATATAGCTGAAGATCGTCAGAAATTCGATTCCCTTTTAGAGCAATTTCATATAAAGCGCCCTAAAGGTGCTGCTGTTCTTACCAAAGAAGATGCTCTAGCTGTTGCGGAAAAATTAAGCTATCCTGTATTATTGCGCCCTTCCTATGTAATCGGTGGCCAAAATATGACGATTGCACGAACAAAGGATGATGTTGCACAATATATGGATATTATTCTTTCTGGAAATAGAGAAAATTCAGTATTGATCGATAAATATATGGAAGGACCTGAACTTGAAGTTGATGTTATTTCTGACGGAGAGGACGTGCTGATTCCCGGCATTATGGAACACATTGAACGCGCGGGCGTGCATAGCGGAGATTCGATTGCTGTGTATCCGCCTTATAACCTCAATGATAAAATGCGGGAAAGAATTATTGATTGTTCAACTCAGCTTGCGCTCTCTTTAAAAACCAAAGGATTGGTCAATATTCAGTATTTAATCTACCACGGAGAGTTATATGTTATTGAAGCAAATCCGCGAGCTTCTCGTACAATTCCTTATATTAGCAAAGTTACCGGTGTCCCTATGGTAGATATTGCTTCGCGTGTAATGTTGGGAGAAAAGCTGAAAAATATGCCGTATGGGACGGGATTATATCATATTCCGCCTTATTATGCAGCAAAAGTTCCAGTTTTTTCTTTTGAGAAACTGTCTGATGTTAATTCAATTTTAGGCCCTGAGATGAAATCTACCGGGGAAGTATTAGGAATTGGGACTACAACCTCAGAAGCCTTATTTAAAGGACTATGTGCAGCAGGTCTACATATTAAAACACCTTCTCCTAATAATACGGTCGGCGTTTTAATCAGTGTTGAGGCCCATGACAATATTGAAGTGCTTTCGCTAGCTAAAAAATTTGTAGATTTGGGGATACAATTGTATGCAACAGAAGATACATCACAGGTTATTTCAAATATTGGTTTGCCGGTTAAAACAGTAGATAGTATGACACAAAGTAATAAAATATTTCAGCTGATGGAAGAAGGAAAGATCAGTTATATCGTGTATACTGGCGCTTTATATGATTCTACTATGGGAGATTATCTTGTCTTGCATAAGAAAGCTCTGCAGTTGGGTATTGCATGCTTTACTTCATTAGATACGGCTCATGCGGTAGCCGATATTATTGCCAGTAGATATAATGAAAACAATACAGAACTTATAGATATCAATCACATGCGAACAAAAAAGCAGAAGATTCATTTTGCGAAAATGCAGGGGACAGGGAATGATTATATTTATATTGAAAATTTTGACCAATCTATTTCTTGTCCAGAGTCTCTTGCAGTTACACTATGTAACCGACACTACAGCATTGGAGCAGATGGAATAGTATTAATCGAAAGGTCTGAAGTTGCTGATGCTAAAATGCGTATATTTAATATAGATGGCAGTGAAGGTGAGATGGCAGGAAACTCTATACGCTGTGTAGCAAAGTATTTATACGATAAAAGAATTTGTGTAAAACCATCTGTAAAAATCGAAACAGCTGGGGGAATTAAAAATTTAAAACTATACATTCTTGATGGAGAAGTTTCTTCGGTATGTGTGAACATGGGAAAACCAGAGTTACGCACAAATCTCATCCCTGTAAATATTAAAACAGAGAAAGCAATTAATTATCCAATTACGCTTTTAGGAAAACAATACTATATTACCTGTGTTTCTATGGGTAATCCACACTGTGTAGTATTTGATAATCGAATGGATACAATAGATATTCAAAAACTTGGTCCCGTTTTTGAATCAGCTGATATTTTTCCGGAAAAAGTTAATACGGAATTTGTTCGAGTGATAAATAAAAATACTTTAAAAATGCGAGTTTATGAACGTAGTAATGGGGAAACATGGGCTTGCGGAACAGGTGCTTGCGCAGCTGTAGTGGCAGCTGTGGAAAATGGACTTTGTAGCAAAGGAGAGGATATTACTGTCATACTGCAGGGGGGAGATGTAATTGTCAATTATACGGAGGATACAGTATTTTTGACGGGTGATGCACATTTGGTATATAAAGGAGTTGTGCAATACTAAAATCCAAATTGATAAAAACAGCAGCGTATTAAAATTGCACTGCTGTTTTTTATATTGAAATAAAAATCATTAGTTGACGAAAGATAAAAGATAGAGTATAGTTGATAAGTAATTGATAAATATGCATTTTTTATATGGGTGAGGGCGTAAAAAAATGTCAATTGAACGAGTAAGAGAGTATTTGAAGCAATGGAATGCGGATGAACGCATATTGGAGTTTGATCAATCCAGCGCAACAGTTGAATTGGCAGCCAAAGCCTTGCATTGTGAGCCTGCACGTATTGCAAAAACTCTATCATTTCATTTAAAAGACAAAGTAATTTTAGTTGTTGCAGCGGGAGATGCAAAAATTGACAATAAAAAATATAAAGCTTATTTTGGTTTAAAACCTACAATGCTTACATGTGAGCAGGTAGAATCTCTTATCGGACATGCAGTAGGAGGGGTTTGTCCATTTAGTGTAAATCAAGGAGTGAATATCTATTTGGATATTTCTTTAAAACGTTTTTCTTCAGTATATCCGGCATGCGGGAGTAGCAATAGCGCAATTGAAGTAACTATTTTAGAACTTGAAAAATATACAAATTATATCCAATGGATTGATGTGTGTAAAAATTGGCAAAGTTCTTCCGTTCATGAACAAAATGTATAAAATCTCATATTGACAAAATAAATATACAATGATACACTTAGCATTGTAAAAAATGTCAAATATAATTTTTGAATTAATTTTAATTTAGGAGAGAAAGTATGAAAAAGATTTTCATGATTGTAGCAGCACTTGTGTTGGTGTTGGGCTTAGCAGTAAGTTGCGGAAAGAATAGCGGCATCAGAACATTGGATGAGATTAAGGAATCCGGAAAAATTGTTATGGTTACAGATGCGGCTTGGGCACCTTTTGAATATATTGCAGATAGTGAGACGCCGGTCGGTGCAGATATTGATTTGGCAACAGAAATTGCAAATTCATTGGGCGTAGAATTGGAAATTATAAATGCTACCTTTGATACAATTTCCAATTATTTGGAGAGTGGAGAAGCAGATATGGCTTTGGCAGCAATTACAATAACTGATGAACGTAAAGAAACCATGCTTTTTAGCGAACCTTATACAATAGCTCAACAATATATTATTACAATGGAAAACGATGACACCGTTGAGACAATAGAAGATCTTGCAGGTAAAAAGATTGGTGTACATCTGGGAACAACGGGAGACTTTTTGGTAAGTGATGAAGTTAATGGTTATGAAGACGAAGATGGGAATCCAGTAACTGGAGTTCTTCAAGATACGGGAGCTGAAGTATTCCAGTATAAGAATTTAACCGAAGCTGCATTGGCTATGAAAAACGGAGACATCGACGCAATTGTTTGTGATGTGTTGTTGGCAAAGAATCTTTGTGTTGTTAATGAGGGGCTTAAATGTTTTGAATTGTTCTATGAAGACGGTACAGGAACAAAAGAAGAGTTAGCCGTAGCAGTTGCACCTGAATCAAAAGAGTTGATGGAAGAGATCAATAAAATTATTGCTCCATTGATTGAAGACGGTACAATTGATGGGTTTATTACAAAACACTCTGAATTAGCGGCAGCATTAAACGACTAAAATAAATTGTCTTTTTTACTGAATATTTTATCAGGCGGCAGCACGAGAATATTGCTCATGCTGCTTCGCCATGTTTAATCGTTTATCGATTCATGGGAGAGAAAGCATGGATTTTTTTACGGATCTAATTAATCAATTTTCAAAAACTTTTATTACGGAGAATCGTTGGCGGATCTTTTTAAACGGTTTGAAGAATACGCTGATTATTACTGTGGTAGCAGCAATTATCGGATTTATTTTCGGTACGGTGATCGCATTGTGGCATTATGCTGCAGAACAGATGCGCAAAGAAAATAAACGTTCCTTTGGTGCATGGATAATGAAATTTATTGATAAAATATTTAGTGCTTATGTGGCAGTAATGCGGGGAACTCCATTAGCAATTCAACTAATGATTATGGCGTTTTTAATTATGAAAGGTTTTTCGGATAAAATTGTTGTCGCCAGTGTTGCCTTTGGATTGAACTCGGCTGCATATGTTTCTGAAATTATCCGTGGGGGAATCGCATCAGTTGATATAGGTCAAATGGAAGCTGGTCGCTCTCTTGGATTCAATCAATTAAAAACAATGTATTATATTGTTTTACCGCAAGCAATAAAAAATATTTTACCAGCATTGTGTAACGAAGGAATTGCTGTTTTAAAAGAAACTTCAATAGTCGGTTTGGTTGCAGTAACAGATTTAACGAGGGCCAGCGACTTGGTACGTAGTAGGACGCTTAGTGCCTTCTTTCCCTTAGTTTCTGTGGCAGTGATTTACTTTTTACTTGTATATCTTATGGCCAAAGCAGTTAGTCGCTTAGAAAAGAAATTAGCAAAAAGCAATCGATGAATTGAAAGGAAATATGTTGATATGTTTAAAAATGTAATTGTAAAAAAGCCATGCAGTAGAATCACGGAAGGCATTACCTCAAGCCCAGAACTTGGAAAACCAGACTATCAGTTGGCGTTAAAACAGCATGAAGCCTATATAAAAGCATTAAAATCATGTGGAGTAGAAGTAACTGTCTTGGAAGCTGATGAAGCGTATCCTGATTCCTGTTTTGTCGAAGATACGGCCGTTTTAACGAGAAAGTGTGCAATTATCACAAATCCCGGTGCTTCTACAAGAAAAGGGGAAATAGAAGAAATGATCCCCGTGATAAAAAAATTTTATTCTGAGGATTGTATTGAATATATTAAAGCACCAGGGACATTGGAAGGTGGCGATGTAATGATGGTTGGTGATCATTTTTACATCGGCCGTTCTGCACGTACAAATCCAGAAGGAATTCGCCAATTTATTGCCATATTGAAAAAATATGGATTAAACGGATCGGAAGTAACTTTGGAAAAAGTACTTCATTTAAAAACTGGAGTAAATTATATTGAGAATAATAATATGCTTGTTTCGGGAGAATTTATAGATAAGCCGGAATTTGAAAAATATAATAAATACATTATCCCTCCAGAGGAGAGTTATGCAGCAAATTGCATTTGGATGAACGGAAAGGTAATTGTTCCTGCAAATTTTCCTAAAGTTGCTGATATTGTAAAAAAGGCCGGATATGAAATAATTTTGGTGGATACATCAGAATTTCGTAAGATTGACGGTGGATTAAGTTGCTTATCTCTCAGATTTTAATTATAAAAAAGCGATGCTTTTGCACAAGTTAGCAAAACATCGCTTTTTAATTAAATAAATCATAGAACCATATGTGAAATTGCGGTATAATAGGATGAAAAATAAACAGCATGCAGAAGTGGAGTGTTTTATTAATTAAATGGATTGGAAAGAGCCGTTACTAACAATAAAAAGTAAAAAATATTATTTAAAGACAGAAGTGGATCAATTTTTATCTAAATTATATGAGCAATGGACAGCACAGCAGCAGGAATTCTCCGAATGCAAAGCAGCGTTGGAAAGCTATCAGGCGCAGGAGCGGAAGATTGCCAGCGTTTTAATTTCAAGCCAGGAATTGGCTGAACAACAATTGCAAATGATGCGGGAAAAAGCAAAAGAAGAATTGTTAATCCAAGAAGAAAAACGCAGAAAAGTAGAACGTGAAATAGCGTTAATGGTAAAAAATCAGAAAGAAATAAAAGCAACTTACGCAAAAACATTACAGGCATTATGTCAAAAAATTCAAGAAGAGTTATTACCAATTCTTAATGAAGAAAATTAAAACAAGGGAAGATCACTTTTTGTGATTTTCCCTTGTTTTAATTCTTGTTTGCCAGATCTTTTAGATGTTGAATAAATTTTTGACTAATTGCTGAAAGATATGCCTTTGGATTATAGATCACAGCGATATTTGAAGAAAGCATCGGCTCATTGATTTCGCGAAAAATTGTAGAGGGATTCTTTAACAGCGATAATGCAGAATGAGGAACAATACAGACACCTAATCCGTGATCTGCTAGATGAATTGCTGTACGTGCATCATCGCACTTACAAAAAATAGGAACGTCATCAAATTGATGTTGATGAAACAACTCCTGAACGATACTCTCCCAGCGTCGATAAAGAATCAGCGGAACTTGTTTTAGCTCCGGTATAGAAAGCAGTAATTTTTGCGTTCCTCTAAAAAAATGTTCCGCTCCAACGGCAAAAAGTGCTTCTTTTTGCAAATACATACAAGAAAATTCCTGCTCGGGAAAGGGTGTCCGTACAATTGCTAATTCAATTAATCCTGCATTTAACTGTTCTATCATTTGATAAGTATTTCCTTCAAAAAGTTCTAAATGAATTAAAGGATGTTTTTGATGAAAATTTGAAAGCCAAGATATCAGAGAGGTACTACTGACTGAAGAAACAGCACCGAGACGCAATGTACCCTGTGCACCAATTTGATAATCTTGTAATTCCTTTTTTGTCGCAATACATAGTGATAAAATACTATTAGCACGTTCATAGAGTAATTTTCCAGATGGTGTCAGTTTAATTTTTCTTGGACCACGTTCAAAAAGTAAACATCCTAACTCATTCTCCAATTGATGGATTTGCGCACTGAGCGGAGGTTGTGAAATATGTAACTTTTTGGCCGCACCGGAAATATTTCCGGTATTTACAATTGCAATAAAATATTGAAGTTGTTTAATATCCATAAAATTCTCTGTTAATATATAAAAAAAATATAATACCTATATTTATAAAATATTTTTCATATAGTTTTAATTATGGTACTATAATAAAAGATGAATGTCAATGGAAAGGGATAGAAATGAAAAAGTTAGGAAAATTCTTTAAAGGTTATATTAAAGAAAGTATAGCCGGACCTTTTTTTAAATTGCTTGAAGCGACCTTCGAATTGTTAATTCCCTTGGTAATGGCTTCTATTATTGATCGTGGAGTTGCTAATAAGGATTCCAGTTATATCATACGAATGGGTATTGTCATGGTTGGCTGCGGATTGATAGGATTTGTTTGTACCTTGATTGCACAATATTTTTCGGCCAAGGCGGCTGTTGGATTTGCTACAAAATTAAAACAAGCCTTGTTTGAGCATATCCAACTCTTTTCTTTTACAGAAATTGATGCAATAGGTTCATCAACATTAATTACTAGGCTAACAAGTGACATTAACCAAATACAAGCTGGATTGAATTTAACATTAAGATTATTTTTACGTTCTCCTTTTATTGTTTTTGGTTCTATGATTATGGCTTTTACAATTAATATAAAGGCGGCAATGATCTTTGTTGTGACAATTCCTTTGCTTTCTATTGTTGTTTTTGGCATCATGTTGCTCACTATGCCTATGTACAAAAAGGTACAAGAAAAGTTAGATATCACTTTAGGAATTACACGAGAAAACCTAAGCGGGGCAAGAGTAATACGTGCTTTTAACCAAGAAGAGGATGAAATAAATCGTTTTCACCAAGAACATAGTGAACTGACAAAATTGCAATTATTTGTTGGCAGATTATCTGCTTTAATGAATCCTTTGACTTATCTCATTATTAACTTGGCAACGCTGATTTTAATTTGGACAGGAGCCATACAGGTAAATAATGGTATTATATCACAAGGCGAATTAATTGCTTTGGTGAATTATATGTCTCAAATTTTAGTGGAGCTTATTAAATTAGCCAATCTGATTATCACAATAACAAAATCTTTGGCTTGTGCAAAGCGTGTTGCAGGAATCTTTGAAATAAGTTCAAGTATGCAGCAAATGCAAAAAATGAACGAAAAAAATATTGAAGGACATCACAAAGATTATATTAAATTTGAACATGTTGATCTGATCTACAAAAATGCGGGTGGCGCATCATTAAGTGATATTAATTTTGAAGTGGAAAGAGGGCAAACAATCGGTATTATAGGAGGTACAGGGGCCGGGAAAAGTTCGCTTGTAAATTTGATTCCGCGTTTTTATGATGCAACAAATGGCAGAGTGCTAGTTGAAGGCATTGATGTAAAAAATTATTCTATAGAAGATCTTAGACAAAAAATAGGCATTGTTTTACAACGAGCTGTTTTATTTGCGGGATCCATCCGGGATAATATACGATGGGGGAAACCTGATGCAACTGATCAGGAGATTATGACTGCATTACAAACAGCTCAGGCAGCAGAATTTGTGATGCAGAAAGAAAAAGGACTTGACGAAGAAATCACGCAGGGAGCAACAAACCTTTCCGGCGGTCAACGGCAACGACTGACTATTGCGAGAGCTTTAGTAAGAAAACCGGATATTTTAATTTTAGACGATAGTGCTTCAGCACTAGATTATGCAACAGATGCAAAATTACGCCATGCAATTCGAAATATGGAAAATAAACCAACGGTTTTTATCGTATCACAACGAGCATCATCAATACAATATGCAGATAAAATTGTTGTCTTAGATGACGGTAAAATGGTTGATATTGGGACACATGAACAATTACTGCAGCGTTGCTCGATATATAAAGAGATCTATTATTCGCAATTTCCTAAGGAGGAGAATAATGATTAAAAAAAATCAAAATCCACAGACTTTTTTACAAGTATTGCAGTATGTAAAAAAATATTGGCTTCTCATGCTTTGTTCAATCCTTTTCGCGGCTGCAACAGTTGCAATGACCTTGTATGTTCCTGTAATTACAGGAGATGCTATAGATTTGATTGTTAAAAAAGGATTGGTAAATTTTACGGAATTATCTAAATTATTATTGCGCCTGGGTATCATTATCGGATCCACTGCAATAATGCAGTGGATTATGAATATGTGTAATAATAAAATTGTTTATCATGTAGTACAAGATATCCGTACAGAAGCCTTTGAAAAATTGGAAAGGTTGCCTTTTCAATATATTGATACGCACCCGCATGGAGAAGTCGTTAGTAAAATTATTGCAGACGTAGACCAATTTTCTGATGGGTTAATAATGGGCTTTACGCAGTTTTTTACTGGCGTTATTACAATACTTGGTACTCTCGGATTTATGTTTGCAATTGATGCTGGAATTGCTTTGGCTGTTGTCATATTGACACCACTTTCATTATTTATTGCTAGTTTTATTGCTAAGCGTACTTATCACCTTTTTAAAGAACAAGCGGAAGTTCGTGCGGAACAAACTGGGCTTATCGATGAAATGATCGGCAATCAAAAGGTCGTGCAAGCGTACAGTCAACAGAAAAATGTGATAGAGCGATTTTCTGTAATCAATGATCGATTACAAAGTTGTTCATTAAAAGCAACTTTCTTTTCTTCTTTGGTGAATCCATCCACACGATTTGTTAATAGTAGCATTTATGCAATAGTAGGCATTATAGGCGCTTTTTCTGTAGTAGGTGGAGGAATGACCGTCGGCATGCTTTCTAGTTTTTTAAGCTATTCAAGTCAATACACAAAGCCATTTAATGAAATATCAGGTGTTGTAACTGAACTACAAAATGCCTTGGCTTGTGCTGCAAGAGTTTTTGCATTAATTAAGGAGAAAGAAGAAATTGCAGATAAGGAACCAGCAGAAGTAGTGGAACATTTTGACGGAACAGTTAGTTTAGAAAATGTTAATTTTTCTTATGTGCCAGAAAAAAAATTAATTGAGAATTTTAACCTATCTGTTCAACCTGGCCAGCGAATTGCAATTGTAGGGCCTACAGGCTGTGGAAAAACAACAATTATTAACTTACTTATGCGTTTTTATGATGTAAATAGCGGCAGAATTAGAGTCAGTAATATAGATATTCGTGATATGAAAAGGCATAATCTGCGACAAGGTTATGGCATGGTTTTACAAGATACATGGTTACGCTCAGGGACTATTCGTGAAAATATTTGTATGGGTAAACCCAGCGCAACAGAAGAAGAAATGATTACTGCTGCAAAAGCAGCACATGCACATAGCTTTATTATGCGACTAAAAAACGGTTATGATACAAAAATTGCAGAAAACGGCGGTAATCTTTCCCAGGGTCAAAAACAATTATTATGTATTACTCGCGTTATGCTTTGTTTACCACCCATGTTAATTTTAGATGAGGCAACATCTTCTATTGATACAAGAACGGAAATTCGTATTCAACAGGCTTTTACACGCCTGATGGAAGGACGTACAAGTTTTATTGTAGCACACCGCTTATCTACAATAAGAAATGCCGACTTAATTTTAGTAATGAAAGACGGCAATATTATAGAACAGGGGACCCATAAGCAATTAATTGATAAAAATGGATTTTATGCTGAACTATATAATAGCCAATTTAAAATATGAATTATAAAACAGCAGATCTTTTATAAAAGATCTGCTGTTCGCTTTTTTGGAATTTTATTCTAACAAGCCGGCTGTTGTTAATGAGTCAATTAACTCATTTACTGTTGTTATAACATTACTCAATTGAGCACCGCTGTCCAAGGTAGCAACAGCACTTCCTGGAGTTACTGTACCGGTCGGACCAGTTGGCCCAGTCGGACCTGTAGGCCCTGTATCTCCAGTTGGACCTGTAGGCCCTGTATCTCCAGTCGGGCCGGCAGGACCGGTATCTCCTGACGCGCCGGTTGGACCGGCCTCACCAGTCGGGCCGGCAGGGCCGGTATCTCCGGTGGGACCGGTAGGTCCTGTATCTCCAGTTGGTCCAGTCGGACCGGCATCTCCAGTCGGGCCGGCAGGGCCGGTATCTCCGGTAGGACCGGTAGGTCCTGTATCTCCAATAGGACCCGTAGCACCTGTTGGGCCAGTAGGGCCTGTAGCACCGCTAGGACCCGTAGCACCTGTCGGGCCAGTAGGGCCTGTAGCACCGCTAGCACCCGTAGCACCTGTCGGGCCAGTAGGACCTGTCGGCCCTACGGGTCCGGTGTCGCCTGTTCGGCCAGTAGGACCGACAGGTCCAATTGGTCCGGTATCACCAGTTCGCCCTGTTGGACCTGTAGGACCAGAACATCCTCTTGGCCCTTGCGGTCCTATAGGTCCTTGTGGCCCTATGGGGCCAGGACATCCTCTTGGACCCTGAGGACCCGTTGGACCGGGGCATCCTCTTGGCCCTTGTGGTCCTGTCGGGCCTATTGAGCAGCAACAACGTCCCATATTATTACAATTTGAATCACATCTATTACAACTCATATATTATATGCTCTCCTTTATCAGGCAGACAAATATTATTTTTAACCTCTGTCCTTTAGTATTATCATATGTGGTTTTTCATCATTTTGTTATTCTTTTTGAAGAGTATCCGAAAGATCTTTTGACAAAAAGAAATTTTTATTGTATAAATATTCCTCGCCATACGGTTTATATTCGCCGGCACGATTATTGTAATCAATTGATTTTGCAATATCACCTAAGTGATAATAGCAATTACATAATGCAATACATGGCGTATACGTATAACAATCAGGGATCATAAAAGCTCCTGATCGTATACGTGGTTCAGTTTCTAGAGCAATCTGATACCAATATGCAGCAATTTGATAAGATTTCTTTTCAAGAAAGTATTTGCCGATATCACAACAAATTTCTGCACGGGGAATATCATATGCAAAACTTTTAAACAACGCTTTTATTCTTTCTTCAGGCTCGTTTAATGCTGAATAACAATAGGAAAGAAGGCGGCAGGCTTCTATATTATTTTCAATCCACCCTTTATTTGATTTAAGAAAATAGATAAATTCTGCCTTGGCACAAACATAATTACGGTGATGGTATAACTCTTTTGCATAATAAAATTGGTCTCGGGGAGAAAGAGATATCCCTTCACTTATCTTTTTTAAATAAATAGATAAGTTGCGCATTGGATTACTTTTTTCTCTTTGATGGAGAACTTTTATATCGGTATAGATAATATTTCCGAATGGTTGAATACACTCATGGATAAAACCCTTCCATAAAGCTTTGGACGTATTTTTAATTAGGCGTTCTCGATAAAAAGATAAAATTGGATTACCATGATCATCTGAAGCATATTGATATTTCATCATAACAACATCGATGTTATTTGGCAACGTTTGCTTTATTTGAAGCAGTTTTTGCGCTTCCGACTCTGCAATAACATCATCAGCATCTAGCCACAGGCAATATTCCATAGACGCTTTGGAAAATGAATAATTCCTTGCTGCCGCAAAATCGTCTATCCATTGATAATCAAAAATTTGTTTTGTATATTTTCCTGCAATTTGTTTTGTATTATCACTACTTCCAGTATCGACAATAATAATTTCATCAACCAATCCCTCAACAGAACTTAAGCATCGATCTAAAACGGCTTCCTCGTTTTTCACAATCATACAAAGACTTATGGTAATCATAAATTTTCCTCTTATTATAAATTTTTACTGCCTTTTATAATATTATGAAAAAAAACAAAAAAAGTGAAAATCTTATTTCTGATATTTAAAAATTAAATAAATCAAAAGAAAAAGGCTTGATTTTTTTTTATAGATTAGTTATAATGATCTCCGCATGGTGTTAATTAAGTTTCTGGGTATGGCGCAGTTTGGTAGCGTGCTTGAATGGGGTTCAAGAGGCCGGAGGTTCAAATCCTCTTACCCAGACCATTGGAATCAGGATGCCTTTTGGCATCCTGATTTTATTTGTGCGGATAAAATTAAAAGGAACTAGAACACGAGATGGCACGAGAGTAGTGAAAGGCTCCAGTAGAGTGTTGAACAACGAGTGGTCCGAAGTGACCGAAAAGGGAACTGAGGAAAAAGAACGCATGAAATGCGTACGGTTAAATCTCCCATTGCACACCAAAGTCCTGCATGTCTAAACATGTAGGACTTTCTTAACAAGTAGCATATTCTAAAGTAAACATCAAATTTATTATGCTAATTGAGTTTTGATAAAATATTTATAGGAATTCATAATGTATAATTAAGGTACTATAAATTTGTTGATTTTATATATTAAACCCATATAATCCATAGTTTGTAATTTTTAATACAAGTTCGGCAATTTCTTTTGAGGGTTTTTCAAGACCGTCCTTAAGCCACTTTTGAATTATCCCGACACTTCCTGCAACAGCGAAAGCATAGATATATTCAGCATCCTGGTGTGCAAGTGATTTATTTAACGTCCATGCAGATATGCATTGTTGGCGTACAATATACATCACTTGATTTCTAAAATTATCATCTTCATTCTCGCATAATAAAATGGTACAAATTTCTGCATTTGATTTGATGTACTCAAAAATCTGTTCTAGAACTTCAACCGACATATCTGCAGTACTGGAAAAAGCGTAATTATCCAAATATTGATTAATTTCGTCAATTAACTCTTGTTCTATTTGATGCAAAAGGTCGTATGGATCGGTATAGTGCGCATAAAAGGTCGCACGATTAATATCTGCTTTTTCACAAATTTCTTTTATTGTAATTTTTGAAAGAGGCTTTATTTTTAATAAATTAATAAAACTTTCTTTTAAAACCATCTTTGTATATTTTACTCGACGATCATTTTTGTTGTTCCTCATCTATTTTACCTCATTCATAAAAAGTTTAAAATTAAAAGTGTTATTTAATAAACACTTTTCGTCAATAATGTTGTAGAATTAACATCAACTAAATATCTGCTTGTTGAAATATAAGCATAATGAAAATATACTAGAATTGTGATATATAGTCAACATTGTGTATAAAAAAGAGGGAATATGTCATATATTGAGTTTGAAAATGTAAAAAAAGAATATCGTGCGGGAGATATTAGCGTAGTTGCACTAGAACATTGTTCTTTTACAATTGAAAAGGGCGAGTTGGTTGTCGTTTTAGGCCCCTCTGGAGCAGGAAAAACAACGGTACTGAACTTGCTTGGAGGAATGGATCGAGTTACCGAAGGAAAAATTCTTGTTGATGGTGTTAGAATAGATCAATACAAATCAAAAGAGCTGACAACATATCGCCGCCATGACATTGGATTTGTATTTCAGTTTTATAATTTAGTCCAGAATTTAACTGCTTTGGAGAATGTTGAATTGGCGTGCCAAATTTGTAAAGAAGCATTTGATCCTCAAAAAATTTTAGCGCAAGTAGGATTAGAAGACCGAATGAAAAATTTCCCGGCACAATTATCTGGCGGGGAACAACAAAGAGTAGCAATTGCAAGGGCAATAGCAAAAAATCCAAAATTGCTATTATGTGATGAACCAACGGGTGCTCTAGATAGTAATACAGGGAAACGCATTGTCGCTCTATTACAAAAAACTTGCAAAGAAATGGGAATGACAACAATAATTATTACTCATAATGCGGCGATATCTATTATTGCAGATAAGGTAATCCGCATGAAAAACGGTATGGTGCAAGAGGTTATATGTCAAAGTGCGGGAAATGTTGAAGAGATTGTGTGGTGAAGGAAATCATGTTATTAAAAAATGCGGCCCTTAAGGTAAAAAAATCTTTTGGGAGATTTTTCTCATTGTTAGTTATTGTTGCTGTCGGGGTGGGTTTTTTTGCAGGAATACGTTCATCAGCACCTGATATTGCTGATTCAGTATATTCGTATTATTTTAATTCACGCTTATTTGATCTAAAAGTGATTAGTACAATGGGGTTAACTCAAGAAGATGCGGATGCAATCAGCAAGTTATCTCTTGTCGACGGTGCTGAAGCAACCTATTCCTTAGATGTGCTTTCAGATGGCCAGGCTATCCGAGTTTATGCCATAACTGATCAGATAGATAAGGTAGAACTTATAGATGGGCGGATGCCTGAAAACGATAAAGAATGTTTGGCCGATGCAGAAGTTTATCAGGTAGGAGATCAGGTTGTTTTAGATGATATTGATTCTAACTTGAGATATAGCGAATATACAGTTGTCGGTACTGTACATTCGCCTGTTTATATTTTTCGAGAATATGGAATAGCCGGAGTAGGAAACGGAAAACTATCTTCATTTATCTTTATTAGTAAAGAAGATTTTCTTTTGGATTATTATACAGAAATATTAATCTATAATTCTCTGGCTCAGGAAGCAGAAATTTATTCCGAAGAATATCAAAATACAGTAGATGATCTTGAAAATCAATTAAAAGAAATTCAGTCTTTACAGGAAAATAATCGTTATCAAGAATTATTAGAAGAAGGGAAAAATGAGATTCTCGAGGCTGAAGAGGAACTTGAACAAACTAAAAAAGAAACAAAACAGACTTTGGCAGATGTAAAAAAACAATTGGATGAAGGAAAAGCAGAGCTGGATTATGCTTTGGATGAGTTAAATGTTGCAACAATACAGTTAGATCAAGCAGAGGAGCAGGGAAAGAAGGAGTTTCAATTAGGTAAAGAAAAGTTGGAAACAGCTTTTAGGGAAATAAACTCGTTGTTTGAACAACAGGGAATACAGAATGTTTCTGTAATTGATAATATACTTGAGCAATTGCAAAGTGAAATAGACAGAATAAGTCAACTGCTTGAGCAATATTCACCAGATAGCCCTTTGTATCAGCAGATTAGTGATCAAATCCAATATTATACTGAACGCTATGAAGTTTTATATGGTATTGAACAGTCTTGGAATTTGTTGGAAGAAAAATTGAGTTCTATAGAAAACAAGAGACAAGAACTGGAAACAGAACTTGAAAACCATGGGATATCTTTAACAGATTTGCCAAACAAAATAGCTGCACAAGATCAAGAATTGCAGGAAATGAAAAATCGTCTTCATGATCTTCCGGAGGAAAGTGAAGAATATGCAGAATTAGAAGCAGAAATTTTACAGAAAAGCAATTTAATCAATACATTAGAAGGTATTGTAGAAAAAAATAAGCAGTTAGACACAGAAAAAAATGATATTGATATTGAAAAAGACACACTGTTGCAGCAGGCTTATCAAGAAGGAGTCCAATTATCGGAATTATCAGAAAATTTAGATGAAATACAGGGAAAACTTGATGAATTATATTTACAACAAGATGCATTAACATCGGAAAGTGAAGAATATCAGGCTTTACTAGCACAATATCAATTGTATAATAAGCAATATGAAAATTTATCTGCCTTAAACACTTCTTATCAAGAAATTAATGAACAAAAAAATGAATTAGATAAAAAACAGCAAGAATTTGAAAATGAGATTAAGAGAGCGCGCGAACAATTACAAATTGCTAATGACGAACTAGAAATAAAACAGAATGAATTGCAGGAAGCATATCAAACATATGAAATAAATTTACAAAATGCAGATGAGGAATTCGCAAGCGCGCAAGAAGAGATTAATGACGCTTATGAAGAATTATCAAATATTTCTTATCCGCAATGGTATATTCAAGGGAGGGAAAGCCTATCCGGATATAGTGAACTGGAAGAGGACATAGAAAAAGTAGAACTGATTGCAGGAATTCTTCCGATTTTTTTTATGTTAATTGCTGCGTTAATGAGTTTAAATACTATGACACGTATGATAGAAGAAGAACGTGGAGAACTAGGTATACTTGCTTCGCTTGGTTATGGAAAAGGAAAAATCCTATGGATGTATTTGCTGTATGTTTTGATTGCATCTATTATCGGAGTAATTAGTGGTTTTTTTGTAGGATGCAGACTGATCCCGGAAATTGTATATTCTTGTTATCAAGCAAATTATATTTTACCTGCACTTCAGATTAAATATGATGTCGGTACGTTAACGATAATATTAGTATGTGCTCTTGGATTAATGATGGCAGTTACAATTGGGGTATGTTTAAGAGAATTGAAAAATGCACCGGCAACTTTATTGCGCCCATTACCGCCAAAAAAAGGACAGGCAATTTTTCTTGAAAAAATCTCGTTTTTATGGAAAAGATTTTCCTTTATTTGGAAAGTAACATTGCGCAATATATTTAGGTATAAAAAACGTGTATTCATGACTATTGTGGGAATATCCGGGTGTACTGCGATTTTATTAACTGGTTTTGGAATACGCGATAGTATCGACGGCATAGCGCAATTACAGTATAATGACATATTCCAATATGATAGTCTAATCTACTTAACAGAAGAAGAAACTGAATTGACAACGGGTCTTCAAGATATGTTGCTAAGCGAAGGAATTGAAAACCCTCTTTTACTCTATCAATCGACATTTATTTGTGAAGGTAATACTGGAAAACCTCAGAACGTTTATTTAGTTGTTCCGGAAAAAGAAAAATTATTTAAACAATATTTTAATTTAACGGATGTGATAACAGAGAATAATTTAGATTTACCTGACGATTGCGTGGTCATTACACAAAAATTGGCCGATCTACTCTCCCTGGACGTAGATAGTGAATTTCAAATTCGGGATACCGAAGGGAATGTATATACTTTATCTGTGGGAGCAATAACAAAAAATTATATTATGCATTATATTTATATGACGCCATCGTTATATGAAAAAATTTTTCGAGAGGATATAAAATATAATATAATTGCGGCTGATTATGAAGGGGATGAAAATGCCTTGGCGGAAACATTAATAGAAAAAGATTTAGCTTCTTACATTAGTTTTACTACTGATGGTCTTGAAACTTTTAATAATTTAGTGGGAAGCTTAAATCAAATTATTGTTTTGATTATTGCGGCATCTTCTCTTTTAGCGCTCATTGTATTATATAATCTCGTGTCTATTAATATCAGTGAAAGAAGAAGAGAAATTGCAACATTAAAAGTATTGGGATTTTATAATTTAGAAATTAACGAGTATATCTATCGAGAGACTTTTCTATTAACACTATTAAGTATTATTTTAGGAATTGGATTTGGTGTCTTTTTGCATCGACTGGTTATATATATTATAGAAGTCCAAAGTACGGTTTTTATTAAGCAAATCGGGGGATGGAGCTACTGTTGGGTTGTACTGATCATGCTTTGTTTTACTGTTTTGATTCAGCTAGTCACTTATTTTAAATTAAAGAAAATAGATATGATTGAATCATTAAAGTCAGTTGAATAAAAATAGAGGATAGCATCCTCTATTTTTATTTATAAGAAGTAAATTAATTATTTGAATTAAATTTTTCTACAATTGCGCCGTTCTTATTAATTTTAGAAGGAATAACAGACCAGTTACCGGAAATTTCCTTAAGAGCTTCAGAAAAATTTTGGGCAAAGAAATCAAGTTGTGATTCTTTGATAAAAGATAACATAGAAGGCCCTGCACCAGAAATGCATGTACCATAAGCACCAAGGGAATGGGCAATTTTTATTATTTGATCAAACCCTTTAATCAGATGTTTGCGATATGGTTGATGCAATTTATCCTGTAATGCATATGGTAGAAGAGAATAATCTTGTGTATAAAAAGCAGAAGTGAATAAACCGATACAAGAAAGATTGTATATCGCATCATGCATGGGTATTTCATGGGGAAGAACTTTACGAGCTGTTTTTGTGCTCAAAGAAAAAGATGGGTGCGCAATGCAGACGGCTATATCTCCTTTAACCGGAATTTGCAAAGTTAGAATGTCTCCATTATTATTTTGATTAAGGCAAAGCCCTCCATAAATGGCCGGAGCTACATTATCCGGATGCCCTTCAATTTGGGTTGCAATATCTAAAATTTGTTTTTTTGACAGCCACAAATTTAACAACGTATCAGCGATATATATGCCGGCTACAATACATGCTGCAGAACTTCCCATTCCACTGGCCATTGGAATATGATCGTATTGTTTAAGATAAAGAGGCGGTAAAGCGCGCCCTAATAAATCTGCTGTTCTTTTAGCGGCAATATAAATTAAATTTTGTGAATTTAGAGGAATATTGGGATTTGATGTTTCTAATTCAATGGTTAAAGTATCTGATTGGCAAAATACAACACTGTTATAAATATCTAAAGCCATACCAAGTGTATCAAACCCAGGACCTAAATTTGCACTTGTAGCAGGAACATGGACAACATGCATGGATGTGTTTTTCATTATATTTTCTCCGGATGAATTGAATGTAAAATTTGCATAATTAGTTCTCTTGAAGCTAAATTTGTTCCAGGTAAAGAAATCGTTGCCGCCGCCGCAGCAGTACCAAGAGCAAGAGCATCTTGCAAAGAACCATTTTTAGATAGTACACTTAGAACACCTGCCAACATTGAATCGCCTGCACCTACTGTTGAATCAGGGTTTTCAATTATTGCTTTAGAAAAATAAGCCTCATTTTTATCAATAATAATAGCACCATCTCCACCCATAGAGACAACGCATATCTTTATTCCTTGGTTAATCAAATCTCGACAAGAAGCAACGATAGAAGGAAGATCTTTTGACGAATAGGTTCTTCCTGTCAGTTGCCCTAATTCTTCAAGATTAGGTTTAATTAAATATGGTTTTTGACGAATTCCTTGCCGAAGTGTTTCTCCAGAAGCGTCTAATACGCATTTACAGGGCAAGATCTTCATCAATTTACAATAATAATCTGCAGGGCAGCCTTGCGGGAGAGAGCCCGTTAACACAACGATATCCTCTGATTTGACTAAATGAAATAACCCTTGTTCAAATTCAGATAATGCTTCCATAGAAACTATCGGGCCTTTATCATTAATCTCAGTTGTTGTTGATGTACAACGATCAACAATTTTAATATTAATACGGGGTTCATCCTCCAACATGTAAAATGAGGTTAAAATATCTTCCAACCCATTACGGATAGGAGAGCATTCCTGATTACATAAAAAACCGGTTACGTATGAAGGTATACCTAAACGATTTAAAACAATTGCAAGGTTTAGCGCTTTTCCACCTCCTTGCAAAATGGAACTTTTAACTCGATTTGTCCTTCCTATTGCAAAATGATCGATATAGATCGTTTTATCAATTGTAGGATTTAAATAAATTGCATAAATCATAATTGACCTTCTTTTTTTTTATAGCGATATCATTATCTCATAATTATTAAATAAAATCCATCCTTCGTAAAATTTTTATTTTCTTTTTTTATTATTTTCTGCTATGATTATAATAAGAGTTTTGAAATTTGCTTTGACATGACTATCTGATTTTGAAACTGACTATTTTGTTGCGATAGGCGGTTTTTGAATTGAAAAGTTATGGCAATAATATATAAGAATGGAAAATTGGAGGAATATTATGAAGGTATATGATGCCGCGAATATTCGAAATATCGCTGTTGTTGGGCATGGAGGAGATGGCAAGACTACACTGGTGGAATCCTTTTTGTATGATTCCGGTGCAATTGAGCGCAAGGGCAGAGTAGAAGATGGCAACACAACAACCGATTTTGATCTGGAAGAAATCAAAAGGGGTTTTTCATTGACGGCTGCTTTAGCACCTGTTGAATGGAAAAATGAAAAATTTAATTTCATTGATACTCCCGGATATTTCGATTTTGTAGGAGAAGCAACCCAGGCTTATGCAATGGCTGATAGCCTATTAATTGTATCAAGTGCAGCTGCGCGTTTGGAAGTGGGAGCTGAAAAAGCATTTACTGTAGCAAGAAAAATGAACAAACCAGTTGCTTTTGCCGTAAATCAAATGGATAAAGAACATGCGCATTTTGGGAAAACCGTTGCGCAATATAAAGAAAAATTTGGTTCTGGCATTACAGTTGTATATATGCCGATAATGATTAATAGCGTATTTGCAGGATATATTAATATTTTAGAAAATAAGGCTTATACTTTTGAAGGAAACGGCGTAAAAGAATGCCCTATTCCAGAAGAATTTGCAGATGAAGTAGCGGCTTATCGTCAAAATTTAGTGGAAAACGCTGCAGCTAGTGATGAATCGTTGTTGGAGAAATTTTTTGCAGGAGAAGAGCTAAGCCAGAAAGATATTTTCAAGGGCTTAAAAACTTGCGTTGCATCCAGAGATATTTTTCCTGTATTTGTATGTTCAGCATCAGAAGATAAGTGCGTTCGCGAACTGATGGATGGTTTGATTTCAATCATGCCTACAGCAGCTGAAGCGCCGCCTGTGCCAGCTGTTGATGCAAACGGAAAAGAAATTAGCGTATCTGTCTTAGATAATGCGCCATTTGCAGGTCAAATTATGAAAACTATTGCAGACCAATTTGTCGGAAAAATTAGTATTATCAAGGCAATGAGAGGAACAATCAAACAAACAACCTCAATATATAACGTTAATTCAGATAAGGCAGAGAAATTTGGGAATCTGATGGTAATGCGTGGGAAAAATTTGATTAATGTACCTCAGGTTAATGCAGGAGATATTTTTGCTCTCTCTAAACTACAATATTCTTCTACCGGAGATACATTAACAGATAGTGTAGATAAAATTCGTTTTCAAGCGTTAAAATTTGGTGAACCATGCATTTCCTTAGCGGTTACCGCTAAAAAACAGGGCGAAGAAGAAAAAGTTTTTTCCGGACTACATCGTTTAGAAGAGGAAGATCCAACAATTACGGTCACTAAAAATGCGGAAACAGGTGATATGTTGATTAATGGCATGGGAGAAATGCATATTGAAGTAACATGTCAAAAATTGAAAAATAAATTTGGTGTTGAAGCTGCATTACATGATCCTAAAGTCGCATATCGTGAAACAATAAAAAAAATGGCAGAAGCTGAAGGACGTCACAAAAAACAGTCCGGAGGAGCAGGACAATATGGTGTTGTCCAAATCCGTTTTGAGCCGATTAAAGATAAGAGTGTGGACTTTGAATTTGTAAACGCAATTGTTGGTGGTGTTGTTCCTAAAGAATTTATTCCGGCAGTGGAAAAGGGGTTAAGAGAAAGCATTGTACACGGTGTGTTGGCGGGTTATCCAATGGTCAATATACGAGCAACATTGTTTGATGGAAAATATCACCCGGTAGATTCTAAAGAAGTTGCGTTTAAATCTGCTGCAAGACTTTCCTATAAAGCGGCATGCGCAAAAGCCGATCCTGTTTTATTAGAACCGATTGGTAAAGTTAAAGTATATATTCCTGATGAGTATATGGGAGATATTATTGGCGATATCAATAGACGTCGAGGGCGTATTTTAGGAATGCATCCTTATGAAGAGGGTCAAATGGTGGAAGCGGAAGTTCCTATAAGTGAAATGGTAAAATATGCAACAGATCTTCGCTCAATGACACAAGCTCGCGGGAGCTTTTCGATAGCATTTGAACGTTATGAAGAGGTCCCGCCTCAAATGGCTCTCAAAATTATAGAACAAACGAAAAAAGAGGGAAATGACGAGTAAAGATAGATAATAGTGTACAAAAATTTTGCCCTGCCTAAATTATTATAGGCAGGGTAGAGTTTATGAGAAAGGGTAAATAAAAATGATTAAACATGTTGTATGTCAAAAATTTAAAAATAAAAAAGAGGCCACCGAAGCCGCAGAGATGTTAAAAAAATTGGTTGGTGAAGTTCCAACACTTCTTCGCATGGAAGTTGGATTGGATTTTATGGGTACAGAACGTTCATATGATTTGGTGTTAATTGCGGAATTTGAAGATGAAGAAGGCCTACATGCCTATGATGTTCACCCGGCACATCAAAAAGTACGGCAATTTATCCGTGCTCATCGTACGGGTACTGTTAGTGTAGATTATTATTGTTGAGGGAAAATATGCAAACACGATGGAATTTTCATACCCATTCTACATGGTGTGATGGTAAAAACTCAGTTGAGGAAATGGCAGATGCTGCATACAACCTAGGATTTACTGCACTTGGTTTTTCAGGGCATGCATATACTCCGATTGCAACTGATTATTGCATGAAATTGGAAGAGGAAGAATTATATAGGCAAGATGTTCTTTGTCAAAAAGAAAAATATAAAGGACTAATGCAGATTTTTTTAGGTTTGGAAATAGAAGGAATAGAAAAAAGGTGCTTTCCAGAAAAGCAATATGATTACATCATTAATTCAGTACATTATGTTGAAGCGCATGGTATTTATTATCCAATGGACGAATCAGCAGAAACATTAAAACGGTGTATTGAAGAAGGATTTGGTGGTGAGGTCTATAAGCTTGTTGATAAATTTTTTCAGACCTCGGCACAATATGCTTGTGAGAGAAAGCCAGATATTATCGGACATTTTGATTTGTTAACACGTTATAACGAGTGCGGAAGATTTTTTGATGAACAGAGTTCGAAATATCAAAATATTGCCATTGAAGCCATTCGGGAAGCATTAAAAAGCGGAGGAATTTTTGAAATTAATTCAGGGGCAATAGCAAGAGGAATTAAAGGAAGAGTTTATCCAGCTATGTTTTTGTTAAAAGAGATTTCCAGGCTTGGCGGTAGAGTAGTTATATCATCTGACGCGCATTGTACACAACATCTTAATTTTGCATTCCCATTGTTAGAAGAACTTTTAAGGGAAGCAGGCTTTCGTACATCAATGTGTTTAACAGATAAGGGATGGGAGGAACGCGCGCTAGCAATAAAGTAGTCTATATAAATAATAAGGATAACCTGTGAACGGGTTATCTTTATCTTTTTTATAGTTCTATTGATTTATCTATTTTCATTTTTTCTTGGCGTTTTGCATGAAAATATTCTTTTAAGATAAGAGAACATTTTTCTTGTAAGAGCCCTCCGACAACTTTCGGAGTGTGATTTAATCCATAAGTATTGATGTCAAGTAATCCTCCAAAAGCACCGCTTTTGGGATCAGATGCACCAAAATAAACACAATCTATGCGTGCATTAATAATTGCTCCTGCACACATTGGACAAGGTTCTAAAGTAACATATAGTTCAGCGCCGGAAAGTCTCCAACTTTTTAGTTTTTTACAAGCTTTTAGTATGGCAAGCAATTCTGCGTGCGCACACGGATTTTTTTTCCTTTCTTTTTTATTGTGCGCACGTGCAATAATTTTTCCGTTATATACAATAACCGCTCCGACAGGAACTTCATCAATTAAACGCGCTTTCATTGCCTGCGCAAAAGCGGCTTCCATATATGATATTTTTTGACTATTGGTTAAATCTGATTCCATTAACAATCCTCCTTAAGAGCATATAAAATATCGGCGACACTATTTAGAATATAGTCCGGTTGGATTTCATTTTGAGCCTGAATTTCTTTTAAAGTCACCTCACCGGTGAGAACTGCAATCCCAACAATTCCTCCAGATACTGCTGTTGCAATATCGGTGTATAAACGATCTCCAATCATTGCAGTTTTTTGAGGAATGGTACGAGCCGCAGCAAGAATATAATCTACTGTTTCCCGAAATGGTTTGCCGGTAAATTTAGGTTCAATTCCCGTAGCATGGGTTAACATGCAACATATGGATCCGCAATCAGGCAAGTAGGCTTCATTCTCTAAAGGGCATACTTTATCAATATTAGTAGCCAAAAATGGGACTCCTGATGAAATCAGCATACAAGCCGTAGTTGCTTTATGAAAATTAAATGTTGTATCAAAGGCAATAACAACAGCATCAGGTTTTTCCTTTGATGATTCTTTAAATAAACGAACACCTTCTTGTTGAAATTGTTGTTCTAAATCTGGTGTTGCTGATAAATAAACATATGGAGAATTGCCAAAATGCTTTTTTAAATAGTGTATCATAACGTCTCCGGAAGTCATAATATGCTGACGTGTTATACCGGAAAACCCAAACTTTCTTAACTTATCTACATATTTTTCAGGCGATTTTGAAGAGTTATTTGTAAAAAAGAAAAATTTTTTACCAAGTTTTTTTATTGTTTCAATTAGTTCAAGCGAACCAGGAATAAGAGAGTCACCAAGATTAATTGTACCATCCATATCAAATACAAAACATTCAATTTCTTTAATCGAAATGGCCATATCTATATACACCTCATTTCAAAGTAAATTAAGAAAGTCAAGATCATTAATTTCTGCTGTCGGATATAATATTTCAACATTATATATTTCCATAAGGTGAAGTATGGTTTGCTGCATTAACTCTTTTAGGATTTCAGCATTCGTAATATGCATATAGTCTTGTGCTAAATTATCAAGAAATTCTTTCACGTTATAATCCTTTAATGCTTCATCAATATTCCATTCTCGAAATGTAGTATTGTCCATTGCAAGAGCTGTTTGTAAAGTAGAAGAAAATAACAGTTCATCACCATATAAATCTGTATCTTGAATTTCAAGCATATGCGCATCATATTCTTTGGCAACAACAGAACGATCATAATCAAGTCCATACTCTTTAGCAAAAAAAGAAAGCAAGGCGATCTCCGCTTGTTGGATAAAAAACTCTTTTTCATCTAGCTCTTCGATACCTTTTATTTCATGAGAGACTGCCTGTTGAGTAAGCAGCCTCTTAAATTCCTGAACAGTCATAACCGTTTGTTCGTTAGCGAGAATAAGTGCATCGTCTACTCCGAAATCCTCTAGTTCGCTATTCCTTTTGCAACTCGCCATGCATGAGATAAAAAATAAAGCTAAACATAATATGCATATCCGTTTCATTATCTTCATTATTACTTATCCTTTTAACACTTTTTTAAGGAATTGACCTGTTGCGCTTTTCTTACATTTTGCAACTTCTTCCGGGGTCCCGCAGGCAATAATTTTTCCACCCTCATCTCCACCTTCCGGACCAAGATCTATAATGTAATCAGCACATTTAATGACATCAAGATTATGCTCGATTACAATCACCGTGTTTCCAAAAGAAGCTAAACGATCAATAATCGCGATTAATTTTTTTACATCATGAGAATGTAATCCAGTCGTTGGCTCGTCTAATATGAAAAGGGTTTTTCCGGTTTGTCTGCGTGATAAATATGTTGCTAATTTGATACGTTGAGCTTCTCCGCCGGAAAGTGTTGTAGAAGGTTGGCCCAATTTAATGTAAGTTAAACCAACATCTTTTAAAACTTTAAGGATAGATTCTATTTTAGGTATGTTTTTAAAAAAGTCATACGCTTCTTCCACGGTCATATCCAAAACTTCATAAATATTTTTACCCTTGTAACGTACTTCTAATGTTTCCTTTGTATAACGCATACCCTTACAAACTTCACAAGGAACATAGACATCAGGTAAAAAACTCATTCCAATTCTAATTATTCCATCACCTTTGCATGCTTCACATCGTCCTCCTTTTACATTAAAGGAAAAACGGCTTTTCCCATAGCCTCTTGCTTTTGCATCCGAAGTTAATGCAAATAAATCTCGAATAAAGTCAAAGACGCCTGTATAAGTAGCTGGGTTAGAACGCGGCGTCCGACCGATAGGGGATTGGTCTATATTGACAACTTTATCAATTTGTTCTAATCCTAAAAGTTGATCATATTTACCTGGACGTTCTTTTGCGCGATTAATCTGTTTTGCACATGCTTTATATAAAATTTGATTAACCAAAGAGGATTTTCCGCTTCCTGAAACTCCAGTTACTGCCGTAATAAGACCTAAAGGGAAGTCTACATCAATATGTTTTAAATTATTTTCCGCTGCTCCTTTAACAGAAATATAGCCGTTTTGAGCAGAACGACGCTTCTCTGGTACAGGAATAGATTTTCTACCGGAAAGATAATCTCCGGTAATAGAAGATGTATTTTTCATTACAACATCAGGAGGGCCAGCAACAACAACATTTCCGCCATGTGCACCGGCGCCGGGTCCAATATCTACAATAAAATCGGATTCTCTCATTGTGTCTTCATCGTGTTCGACGACAATTAGTGTATTACCCAAATCACGTAAATTTTTTAATGTGGCAAGAAGTTTAGCATTATCACGCTGATGCAAACCTATACTTGGTTCATCCAAAATATATAGTACACCAACCAGACCTGAGCCGATTTGTGTAGCTAATCGGATGCGTTGAGCTTCTCCTCCCGATAAAGTCACTGCAGACCGGGATAAAGTAAGATAACCTAATCCGACATCGACCAGAAAATTGAGACGCGCATTCAATTCTTTTAAAATTCGTTCCGCAACAGCTTGTTGTTTTGAATTAAGTTTCAAATGATTAAGAAATTCTCTGGCTTGAAAGATAGACATATCTGAAAGTTGTGCAATATTGATTCCATTAATCTTTACAGCCAATGTTTCAGGACGATAACGTTTCCCGTGACAAGCCGGGCAAGGGCTTTCATACATATATTGTTGGATTTCCGCTTTTGTGGCTTCAGAAGAAGTCTCATTGAAACGACGTTGTAAATTAGGAATAATTCCCTCAAATGTACGGGTATAGACAGATTTATCTTCTCCATTTTGATACTCCATTCGAATACTTTCATCGCCAGATCCATATAGAATAATATTTCGGGCTTCTTGAGAGAGATTTTTCCAAGGAGTGTCAACGGAAAATCCAAAATGTTTAGCTACTGCTAAAACTTTTTGGCTAGTCCATTTTTCCCATGCGGAAAGATTCCAACCACTAACTCGAACAGCACCCTCAGCAATGGATAGATCCGGATTAGAAACAAGGGAATTCTCATCAATTTTAAGAAGGACTCCAAGGCCTGTGCATTCAGGGCATGCACCAAAAGGACTATTAAATGAAAACATACGTGGAGATAGTTCTTCAATGCTCACTCCACAATCGGGGCAAGAGTAGTTTTCATTGAATAAAAATTCTTTATTGGTATCTGCATCTTGTACAATTGCCAATCCACCGGAAAGCTTTAACGCAATTTCCAAAGAATCTGCAAGACGCCTAGATATATTTTCGCGAATACGCAGACGGTCAATTACAACTTCTATTGTATGTTTAATTGTTTTTGAAAGAGAAATTTCATCTTCCAACATATGCATTTGGCCATCAATACGAACTCTGGAATATCCACTTTTTTGTAAATCAGCCAATATTTTTTTATGTTCGCCTTTTTTTGCACGAACTACAGGGGACATTAAGTTAATTCGCGTTCCTTCTCCCATTGCAATGATTTGAGAAATCATTTGGTCTACACTTTGACGCTCAATTGGTTTTCCGCATTTTGTACAATGAGGAATTCCTGCACGAGCAAATAAAATGCGCAAATAATCTTGAATCTCAGTAACAGTACCAACCGTCGAACGTGGATTTCGGCTAGTTGTTTTTTGATCAATGGAAATGGCAGGGGAAAGTCCATCAATGGAATCAATATCCGGTTTTTCCATTTGACCAAGAAACATACGAGCATATGAAGACAACGATTCCACGTAACGTCTTTGCCCCTCAGCATAAATCGTATCAAAAGCTAACGAAGATTTTCCACTTCCGGAAAGTCCGGTTAGTACAATTAACTTATTACGAGGTAAGTCGAGATTAATGTTCTTTAAATTATGTTCTCGAGCACCTCTTATTTGAATAAATTCTTCCAATTTTCGTTCACTCCGTATTCTATATATTCGAAAAATCAAATTTCTTTTTTCAATTTTTTGATTTTATCACGTAATGCAGCAGCAACTTCAAATTCTAATTCTTCTGCCGCCTCTAACATTTGTTTTTCTAAAATTGCAATTTCCTCTTCTTTTGCCTCAGATGCTGTTATAATCATCTCTGCAGTTTCTTCGCTAGCATTTCTGGCAAGCTCAAGGTTGTCCTTTACCTCTTTTTGAATAGTTTGAGGTGTAATTTTGTGAAGTCTATTATATTTCTGCTGTAGAGACCGACGGCGTTCTGTTTCAGCAACAGCATTTTTTATTGAACGTGTCATTGTATCTGCATAAAGAATTACACGACCTTCGACATTTCGTGCAGCCCTGCCTATTGTTTGTATTAAAGAAGTTTCATTGCGCAAGAAGCCTTCTTTATCAGCATCAAGAATAGCAACCAATGCAACTTCCGGAATATCAAGTCCTTCTCTTAACAGATTGATTCCAACGAGTACATCAAACTCTCCGAGTCGCAATCCACGGATGATATCAATACGTTCCATTGTATCAATATCCGAGTGCATGTATTTAACTTTTATCCCCATTTCATCAAAATATTCTGTTAAACGTTCGGCTAACTTTTTAGTAAGAGTAGTAACTAATACACGAAAACCTTTGGCTGTAACCTTTTTAATCTCGCCTAAAAGATCATCTAGCTGATTGGCAACAGGACGAATAGATATTTCTGGATCAACTAAACCGGTGGGGCGGACAATTTGTTCAACAATATGTTTACCTGCTAATTGTCGTTCATATTCAGCTGGGGTTGCAGAACAGTAGATAGCCTGATTAATTCGCTCGTTAAATTCTTCAAAACGCAGAGGACGATTATCCGCAGCTGCAGGCAATCGAAAACCGTACTTAATTAACATTTCCTTACGCGCCTTATCACCGTTGTACATTCCGCGAACTTGCGGTAATGTAACATGAGACTCATCAACAATTAATAAATAATCTTTAGGGAAAAAATCCATCAGCGTAAAAGGAGGATCACCTGCGCTTCTTCCATCGAAATAACGAGAATAATTTTCTATGCCTGGGCAGGAACCAACCTCCTGTAACATTTCAATATCATATGTTGTTCGTTGAAGTATTCGTTCTGCTTCTAAAAACTTACCTTGTTTACGAAACATCTCTGCTTGCGTCAACATATCCTGCCTAATTAGTGGGAGGCTATTTAGGATCTTTTGCTGGCCTACGGCATAATGTGTTGCAGGGAAAATCATCGTATAATCGACCGATAAAATAGGCTTTCCAGTTAAAGCGTCAACCTCCAAAATACGATCAATTTCATCGCCAAAAAATTCAATACGTATTGCTTTAGAATAACCACTCATTGGGTATACTTCAACAATATCTCCCCGAACACGAAAGGTACCGCGGTTAAATTCGATGTCATTGCGTTTAAAATTAATAGCAACCAAATTATCCATTAGTGCGTCCCGATCAATAATTTGCCCCCGTCGTAAGGAGACTGTTGCATTTTTATAATCTTCAGGTGCACCAATACCATATATACAGGAAACACTGGCCACGACAATAACATCTCTTCGCTCTAATAATGCGGAAGTAGCACTATGGCGCATACGGTCAATTTCCTCATTCATACTGGAGTCTTTTTCGATATAGAGATCTCTTTTTTCTATATAAGCTTCAGGTTGATAATAATCATAATAAGAAACAAAAAACTCTACTGCGTTATGCGGGAAAAATTCCTTAAATTCGCTGCATAATTGAGCTGCCAAAGTTTTATTATGCGCAAGAATTAGTGTTGGCCGTTGAGTTTGTTCTACAATATTCGCCATTGTAAATGTTTTACCGGAACCGGTAACACCCAATAAAACCTGATGTTTCTGATTTTCCAGCACACCTTTTGTCAAGGCGGCAATTGCAGCAGGTTGATCTCCAGTTGGCTTAAATTTTGATTCCAAAACAAAACGATTCATTGCTTTTGGGCTCCCATTTTTACATAAGATAAGTCTATTATACCACAAATTTAGACTTTACTTACAGTTTGTTCCAAGTTGTTAACCAATTCAGGGTTAGGCTCTACAACTAAAGTGCGGTAACTATCATATAGAACCATACCTGGCTTGGCTCCATTTGCTTTCCATATATGTTTGCGTAAAACATAATCGACAGCAAGTTTTCCGCTATTTTTTGCACGACAAAGCGAAGCTGCAATTGTCGCAGCTTGAAAAAGATCAATTTCAGGCGGCTGAGTACCCTGAGTAAATAGAAGAACATGTGAACCTGGGGTATTCTTTGCATGAAACCAGTAGTCGTTTTCTTGTGCAATCCGCATGGTTAATATATCATTTTGACGACTATTACGGCCTGCCAGAACTGTATAACCGTTTTGTGTTAAAAATTTTCTTGGACGCGCTAACGGATCTTCTCGTTTAATCTTTTCTTTGGGTGCAAGCGAAAGATACCCGAAACGAACCAATTCAGAACGAACGGCATCAAGATCTTCGAGATTCGAAGCAGATAATGTATCAAATTCTAAAGAGTTCAAATAAGTAAGTTCAGCATAGTCTTTTTCATAATGTTCCTTTGCAATATTTGCCCCATGTTTCATTTTTGATGCTTTTTTAAAAAACTTGCTTGCATTTTGGGCAGGGGAAATCGATGGATCTAAAGGAATCTTAATGATTTCGTTTGTATAATAGTTCAATACTTCCGCTTCTGCCGTTCCTCGTTTTAGCTGATAGAGATTGGCTGAAATAAGTTCGCCGTATAATAAAAATTTGTCGGCTTTTTTTCTACCTTGGATAGTCTCTAAATGAATTTTTACATTTTTTTCTAATCTATTGATTTGCTTATGTAGTATTCTAAGTAGACTATCTTGCCTTCCTTTAAAAAGAGTACCAAATATTCTCAAAGCATAAAAATGGTCAATTAATGCATTTGCCGTTTCAAAATATTCTCTTCCTTCTTCAGTATATGCTGCATAGGGAATTGCGGAAAAAAATACAGGCTTTCCCTGCATATTTTTTTGCAGACAAGGTTTCGGATGTTCCAGGATTTTAAAAATACGCTCCTGTATATATTGGCTAAACGAATAAGCATCATTATCAGAAAGAAATTTTGGAGACATATCTTTGTAATATTCACCGCATAATTGTATTGCCGTCTGAGGAGAAATCCCTTCCAAGTATGTTACAAGAGCGGTCGGTAATTCTTGCGCACTTAATAACTTGGCTAAAGTATTTAAATCGGTTGTGAGAGGATTGTATTTTTCAGAAGGCGGCAAAGTATATTTTAAGCCTGGCAATATTTGACGTTTACTGCTAATATCCATAGAAACATGTTTAATACTATCTAAAATACGCCCTTCTTGATTGTTGAGAATAATATTACTGTATTTTCCCATCATTTCAATAATTAATGTGTAGCGACAAGAAACCCCCATATCATCTTTTGCATCAATATAAATATATACAATTCGATCTAAACCGATTTGCTTAATTTCGGCTATACGTCCTCCCGATAGATATTTACGCAATACCATACAAAAATTTGGCGCTTTTTCAGGATTAGATCTATTATTTGTGCTTAAATGAATACGGCAATCCGAAGCAGAAGCTGATAATGTTAAACATTTTTTTCCTTCTTTTGAATGAAGATACATTGTAATTTCATCACGCAACGGTTGATAAATACGTTCTATTTTTGCTTCTGATAACATTTTTAACTCGGTTACAATAACAGATAATGTAATGCCGTCTATATTCATGAAAAAACTCCTTTAAAATAATGTTTTTACTATATGTGCTTAGTTTTCTATTATACCCTAATTTCTTTAAATACGCCAATAGTTGCATTATTTGATTGATATGTTAAAATAAATCAGAACTATTAAAGTGGAGGGATTGGTATTAATGGATAGAATCGACATGCGTATGCCCACACAACTTCGAAAAATTATAATAACCCCACATTTCATGCCAAATTCGGGAGGCTCCTGTTTAATTGAGTGGGGGAATACACGTATTTTAGTGACTGCAAATGCAAGTTCTTCTGTTCCTCCCTTTATTGATGCAGAAAAAAACGGTTGGTTAACAGCCGAGTATTCCATGCTTCCGGGTTCCACTATAGGGAGAAAACAGCGCGAACGTAATAAAATTGATTCGAGAAGTGTAGAAATCCAGCGTTTAATCGGGAGAAGTTTGCGATCAGTATTAAATTTTTCAGCAATTGCAGGTATTACCGTTCATATAGATGCAGACGTCATCCAAGCAGATGGAGGAACAAGAACAGCTTCCATAACAGGAGGGTTTATTGCGGCTTCTTTGCTTTTTAAAAAACTATTATCGGAAGGGGTAATTTCGCAAAATCCTTTTAAAAGTTATCTGGCTGCTGTTTCATGTGGAATAGTAAAGGGCGAACCATTACTTGATCTTTGTTATCAAGAAGATTCTCAAGCTGAAGCTGATATGAATTTTGTCGGAACAGAACATGGGGAAATATCAGAACTGCAAATTTCAGGAGAGAAACGCCCGTTTACTGACAGTGAATTTACTAAGCTGATTGTTCTATCAAAACAAGGAATTAAACAATTGATTAATATTGAAAAGCGGATATTAGAGGAGAAAAACAGATGAAAAAAAAGTTGATAATAGCAACAGGAAATAAAGGTAAGGTACGAGAAATTGCAGCTATTTTATCGCACATATATGAAGATGTCATTTCGATGAAAGAAGCAGGAATTTGTGTTAATATTGTAGAAGATGCGGATTCATTTATAGGAAATGCCAGAAAAAAAGCACTGACGATTAGTGCACTTACTGATTGCGATGTAGTTGCCGATGATTCGGGTTTATGTGTAAATGGCTTGGGAGGCAGACCCGGTGTATATTCTGCTCGCTATTCTGCAACTGGAACTGATGATGACAATAACAAAAAATTAGTAGAAGAAGTAATGCCTTTAAACGAAGAAGGTAGAAAAGCGAATTACGTTTGTGCAATTGTATTAGCAAGAAAAGGGGTTGAAGTCTTTTCATGCGAGGGTAAATGTTATGGAAAAATTATAACCAAGCCGCGCGGTAACGGCGGATTTGGGTATGATCCTTATTTCTATTTAGAAGAATATCATCAAACTTTTGGAGAGATGGAAGCAGAACTGAAAAATAAAATTAGCCATCGGGCAATTGCTTTACAAAAACTTAAGGATTTTATAGAGGAAGAACAGTGAACAAGATTTTAGTCACCTCTGATACACATGGTCACATAAAAGCTCTAAAAAAGGCAATTTTTAAGGCGGGAGAATTTCAATATTTTTTTCATTTGGGAGATAATACTGCAGATGTTCACTACATTGAAAAAGATCTGTTGGATCGGAAAATAAAAATTTATCAGGTACGTGGGAACTGCGATTACATGGGTGCAGAAAGCTATTGTGAAGTAAATTTATGTGGACAAAGAATTGCATTGCTGCATGGACATTCTCAAAGGGTTAAAAGCACACTTTTAGAAATTGGTTTGTTGGCAGATAAAAAAGAAGTGGATGCTGTACTTTTTGGACATACTCATATTCCTAAAATAGAATATTCTCCATTAGGTAGATTGCTTTTTAATCCGGGAAGTTTAGGAGAGCCGCGTTTAGGCAAACCGACATTTGGTCTGTTGACAGTAAATTCCCAAGGTATCTTTCCTCGAATTCTGCCGCTTGATGATTAGTTTTTGATTTGCCCGGAGAATGATATATGTGTTTAAAAGATAAAATCTTAATTTCATTAATTGAATCTCGTTCTTTTCTTTCCGGAGAAAAGTTGGCTGAAAAATTTCATGTTTCTCGTGCAGCAATATGGAAAACAATTAATATTTTGCGTGAAGAAGGACATGATATTATTGCCGTAAACAAAAAAGGTTATTACATAAATAAAATTGGCGATGTATTGAACAAACAGCAAATTCGCTCATTTCTTCAATTAAAATGGAAAACATTACCGATTTGTATTTATCAAACGCTTGACTCTACAAATTCACAGGCAAAGAGAGAGGTTGCTGCGGGAAAAGAAGGAACAAAATTAATTATAAGCGAGGAGCAGAGTGCGGGGCGTGGTAGGCGTGGGCGCGTATTTTACTCTCCCAAAGATAAAGGTATTTATATGAGTTTAGTTATACAACCTAAGCTAAGTATAAAAAAGAGTACATTAATTACCTCTGCGGTGGCAGTAGCAGTATGTCGCGCACTTCAAAAGTATACAAAAAATAGATTTGGTATTAAATGGGTAAACGATATATATTTAAATGGAAAAAAAGTATGCGGAATATTAACAGAAGCTATTTCAGATTTTGAATCAGGTGTAGTACAAAATGTAATTATTGGAATAGGAATTAATCTACGCTCCCAACAATTTCCACAAGAATTAGTTCAGGCTGGAGCAATTGGTATTCAAAATATCTCTCGTAACGAAATTATTGGAAATGTAACCAATAGTGTATTGCAGATTATTGAAGATTTAGAAGATGAGGAAGTGCTTAACGAATATCGAAACCGTTCTATTGTGATTGGTCATGAAATTAATTTTGAACAGAATAATATTATTCAACAGGCAAGAGCGATTGACATTGACGAAAATGGAGGATTAGTAGTCCTTTTACAAAATGGTAATCCATTTGTATTAAATTCTGGCGAGATTACAGTGCGAGTTGTAAAAAAGGAATCGCAAGGATAAAAAGAATTTATAAATTCTTTATCCCTTGTGACTCCTTTTTTATTTAAAAGCAGCGTTCTCCTTTTTTTCTTTTGCAATTTTCGGTGTTTTTTCCATCTTCGCAGTAATAGCATATTTCGTTTTCTAAAACTTCTCCGGAAAAAAAAGAATCCAAATTTTTTAGCGTAACATGTACAATATTACTTAATGCTTCTTCGGTAAGAAATGCTTGATGAGAAGTTAATAAAACATTGGGGCAAGAAACTAAAAGTGCCAATGTCTCATCTTTAATAATTGAACCTGAAAAATCTTCGAAAAACAGATCAGCTTCTTCTTCATATACATCTAATCCGGCGCCTCGCACTATTTCCTGATTTAATGCTTTTAAAAGAGCACTGCTTTCAATTAATGCTCCTCGTGAAGTATTTAAAATGAATACACCTTTTTTCATTTGAGCAAACGCCTGACTATCTAAAATATGATATGTCTTATCAGTTAGAGGACAATGTAGAGAAATTACATCACTCTCTTTAAATAATGTAGGAAGGTCAACATATGTAATGCCTGCATTAGCTATTGGATATGGATCATAAGCAATTGTTTTCATTCCAAATCCACGGCATATATCTAAAAAAATACGCCCAATATTTCCTGTTCCAATTATGCCTGCAGTTTTATTATGTAGATCAATGCCGGTAAGTCCGTTTAGGCTGAAATTAAAATCACGTGTACGGTTATAGGCACGATGAATTTTTCTGTTTAAGCATAGTAGCAAACCCATTGTATGTTCCGCTACTGCATATGGAGAATAAATTGGCACACGGACAATATGTATTTTTTTATATGCGGCTTTCATATCAATATTATTATATCCAGAACAGCGCATGGCAATAACTTGAACACCATATTGGTTTAATAGATCGATTGTTTGCGCATTAATTGTATCATTGACAAATGCGCAAACGGCATCTGCTCCATTTGCCAATTGGGCAGTTTTTTCATTTAGTTTACTTTCAAAATAATTGATTTCATAATGTTGATTAAAATGATCAAACCAATATCGATCATAAGGTTTGGTATCAAAAAAAGCAATTTTTTTCATTAGATTTATACTTCCTTTTCAAATTTAAAATTAGTTTTTGCTGATTCTTTTAAATTATTCTTTTTTTAATTTATAATTTATACATACTTATCTTATTGACAAATCCATAGATAATTTTTACAATATGTTAGACATTAAATAGTTTCGTATCTAACATTTATGCGGAGGAAAAATAAAGTTGGATAATTCTAAAAAAGTAAAGCGAATAGGAATTGAAATTAGTATTGTTGCAAATTTGTTACGCAGAGAAATAGATCGGGAACATAAAGAAGATAGTGATCTCTCAGGAGTAAGATGGTGGTTAATTTCTTATCTTGTAAATAACCGTGATCGTGATATATTTCAGAAAGACATTGAAGAGCAATTTGCAATTCGGCGTTCAAGTGTTTCAAAAGGCTTAAAAATGATGGAAGAAAAAGGCTTTATTCACCGATATTCTGTTCCATATGATAAAAGGTTAAAAAAGATCGTACTGACATCCAAAGCGATCGCTTTATACGAAAAGGCACAAAAGCACGTACAGGAAGTTGAAGAAAAATTGCGAGCATTATTGACCCCTCAAGAGACTCAAATTTTTTTTGAAATTATGGAAAAGTTTAAGCAAACTTTGATCATAGAATAAAACAAATAAAAGGAGGATGTATTAATGGTTAAACACTTGTTAAAAAGTGTAAGACAATATAAAACGGCAGCCATTCTAACCCCGATTTATGTTACGGGAGAAGTTGTAATGGAGGTTGTTATCCCTTTATTAATGGCGAGCCTGATTGATAACGGGATAGAACAAAGAAATATTAGTTACATTTTAAAGATGGGCATATTGTTAATTATTGCATGCGGAATTTCATTATTGTTTGGCATGCTGTCCAGTAAATATGCAACATTTGCTTCATCTGGTTTTGCATCTAATTTACGCCATGATATGTATTATCATTTACAAGATTATTCTTTTGGTAATATTGATAAATTTTCAGCTTCCAGCTTGGTTACAAGATTAACAACCGATGTAGAGAATATACAAATATCTTTTCAGATGTGTACACGTATGGCAGTTAGGGCGCCCATCATGATGATTTTTTCTTTATTTATGTGTTTTGGGATTAATGCCAGTATGTCTTTAATTTTTTTAGGGGCAATTACTGTTCTTGGTATTGGCTTATATTTTATTATGAGAAAAGCTTATCCCGTATTTGAGCGTGTCTTTAAAAAATATGATGATCTTAATAATGTAGTAGGCGAAAATTTGCATGGAATTCGTGTAGTCAAAAGTTTTGTACGAGAAGATAAAGAAAAAGAAAAATTTAATCATGTTTCGGAAAGTATATATAAAGACTATGTAAAAGCCGAAAAAATATTGGCCTTTAACTCTCCGTTGATGCAATTTTGTATGTATGCATGTACATTATTGATTTCATGGTTTGGTGCTCAACTTATTATAGGTTCAGGAAATAACAGTGAATTTGGGATGACTACGGGTCAATTAACCAGTCTTCTGACATATGCATCACGTATTTTGATGAGTTTAATGATGCTTTCCATGGTATTTGTTATGATTACAATGTCAAAGGCGTCAGGTGAGCGTATTGTTGAAGTGCTTGAGGAGGAAAGTGAAATAAGAGATCCTGAAGATCCGATTTATATGGTAAAAGATGGTTCCGTTTCTTTTAATAATGTAAGCTTTAGTTATGCAAAAGATGTTAATAAACTATGTTTAAAAGACGTAAACGTAGAAATTCCATCAGGAACGACAGTAGGAATTCTTGGGGCAACAGGTTCTTCTAAAAGTACACTGGTTCAACTGATTCCTAGACTATATGACGTTACAACAGGTAGCGTGAAAGTAGGCGGTATTGATGTACGTCAATATGATATTGAAACATTGCGAAATGAAGTAGCTATGGTTCTGCAAAAAAATGAGCTGTTTTCTGGAACAATTAAAGAAAATCTACGTTGGGGTAATCCAGATGCTACAGACGAACAAATTAAACATGCCTGTCAATTAGCTCAAGCGGATGATTTTATTCAAGCGTTTCCGGATGGTTATGATACCTATATTGAGCAAGGGGGAACAAACGTTTCCGGTGGTCAAAAGCAGCGTTTATGTATTGCACGTGCTCTATTAAAAAAACCAAAAATTTTGATTTTAGATGATTCCACAAGTGCTGTAGATACGCAAACAGATGCCTTAATTCGTAAAGCATTTCGTGAGGAAATCCCGCAAACAACAAAATTCATTATTGCCCAGAGAATTTCTTCCATTGAAGATGCTGATTTAATTTTAATTATGGATGGAGGAAAAATTATTCAACAAGGAACTCACGAACAATTAATGAAAGATAGTCAACTTTATCGTGAAATTTACACTTCTCAAATGAAAGGAGGAACTGAAAATGAGTAAAAATCATCAAACAACCGTAAAAACCAAATTACCTAAAGTAAAAAAAGATACGGTAAAACGATTATTTCAATATATTGTTAAACCCTATAAATTTCGATTAGTCATTGTTTTAGTTTCTCTTATTTTATCAGCTCTGGCAAGTGTAGCCGGATCATTATTTTTACAAACACTGATTGATGATTATATTTTACCTTTAGCACAGACGAGTAGTCCTGTTTTTGGGGGATTATTGCATGCTATCGTCATTATGGCAATAATATATTTGGTTGGCGTAATCACCAATTACTTATACAATCGTATTATGTTAACCGTCTCGCAAGGGACCCTAAAGAGTATACGTGATGATATGTTCTCTCATATGCAAACTCTGCCCATACGTTATTTTGATACACATACACATGGAGATATCATGAGTTATTATACAAATGATGCGGATACATTGAGACAGATGATTTCACAGAGTATCCCTAATGTAATTTCATCTATCATTACAGTAGTTACAGTGTTTATTTCCATGTTAATTACAAGTTTTTGGATGACTTTATTTACAATATTTACTCTTTGCTGTATGTTTGTTGTTATTCGTAAAATAGCAAGTAAAAGTGGAGCTTATTTTATTCAACGTCAACAAACAATTGGTAAAACAAACGGCTATATCGAAGAAATGATCAATGGGCAAAAAGTAATTAAGGTATTTTGCCATGAAGAGGAGAACAAGGAACAATTTGATAAATTAAATGAAATTTTACGAGAACATACTTATCAGGCGAATAAATATTCTAATATCTTAATGCCAATTATGGGAAACTTAGGCAATATGCAATATGTTTTGTTGGCTATTGTAGGTGGAGCACTTGCTGTTGGTGGAGTGGGAAATTTAACTTTAGGCGGAATAGTTTCGTTTTTACAACTTTCTCGTAGTTTTACACAACCAATTACACAGGTATCCAATCAGATGAACTCCATTATTATGGCATTGGCTGGTGCCGAACGCATTTTTGCGTTAATGGATGAACCTTCAGAGAAAGATGATGGTTACGTCACATTGGTAAATGTCCGGAAAAATGAAAATGGAGAAATTGAGGAGTGTGAAAAACATACAAAAATGTGGGCATGGAAACATCCGCATGGTGACGGAACAGTGACCTATACACCTCTTGCAGGTGATGTACGTATGTTTGATGTTGACTTCGGTTATACTAAAGATAAATTGGTTTTACATAATATTACTTTATACGCCGAGCCGGGGCAAAAAGTTGCTTTTGTTGGAGCTACAGGAGCAGGAAAAACGACCATTACAAATTTAATTAATCGTTTTTACGATATAGCAGATGGAAAAATACGCTATGACGGAATTAATATTAATAAAATTAAAAAGGCAGATTTGCGACGTTCATTAGGAATTGTATTACAAGATACCAATTTATTTACAGGTACGGTAATGGATAACATTCGTTACGGAAAGTTAGACGCAACGGATGAAGAATGTATTGCTGCGGCTAAATTGGCAAATGCTCACGATTTTATTACTCGTTTGCCGGATGGATATAATACTATGCTTACAGGAAATGGTGCAAATCTTTCGCAAGGGCAACGACAGCTTTTATCAATTGCCAGAGCAGCTGTGGCCGATCCTCCTGTGATGATACTGGATGAAGCAACATCTTCCATAGATACCCATACTGAAGCTCTCGTTCAAAAAGGAATGGATTCTTTAATGCATGGACGTACGGTTTTTGTTATCGCACATCGTTTATCAACAGTAAAAAACTCAGATGTTATCATGGTACTAGAACATGGACGAATTATCGAACGAGGTAATCACGAAAAATTAATTTCTGAAAAGGGAAAATATTATCAATTATATACTGGAGCATTTGAATTAGAATAACTTAAATCCATTTTTTAAAAAACATTAATAAAAAGAAAAAGAAACAACAGGCTTTATTTTATATAGCCTGTTGTTTCTTTTTCTTTATTTCTTTAAACAATGCCACGCAGGACCAAGATAAAGAAAATACATGTGGCAAGTAATATAATGGAAATAATAATTAGACCAATTTTTTTACTTTTTGCCACTTGTTGACTATCTACTGAAGAAATCTCAATAAGACTAGCTTTTCTTAGTGCACTTACAATTGGTTTATAAATTAACAGTATTAAAGCCATATTAATGGCACCTTTGACAAGATTAAAGGGGAGGAAAGCAGGTAATAATAATTTTGCAACTTCTTCACGCGGATATCCCATATATATTGGTGTGATTAAATAATTCCATAATAACATGACGATAACCATCGCAAATATGCCGAAAATTAAACCTAAAATAGCGCCGGAAAGAGAGTGTTTTTTCTTATAAATCCACGCTGCAGTACACGCAAAACTGCATGTGGAAAGAATATTCATAATACAGCCTATAATTTGTGTATCGCTAATAGTCAGCATTTCTATAAACGATACGATAACAGAAATAATAAACGCGGTCAGTGGGCCAAATATAAATCCGCCTATAGTTATTATTACATCTTTTGCCTCATAATCCAAAAACAATACAACCGGAATTCTAAGAAGAGCAACAACAACATAAGCTATTGCACATAGCATTGCAATCATTGTTATTTTTTTTGTTTTAGAATTCATTTTTATAACCTCCTAAAAAATTTCCAACTAAAAAATA
The DNA here is from genome assembly GCA_944347775.1 of uncultured Clostridia bacterium. Classification (GTDB taxonomy): domain Bacteria; phylum Bacillota; class Clostridia; order Christensenellales; family Christensenellaceae; genus QANA01. Next base: position 52,041 of record CALVMT010000034.1, read on the forward strand.
TAAAATAAAAAAGCCCCAAAAGAAAACCATTCTCTTGGGGCACTTAAAAAACAAATAAGTAAGTGAATAAACAAACCACGTTATCTATCTAACTATCCCTATTTTACTTATTACTATAAAAATCTTCTTTCATCCAGACTATAACTGTTGGTCTTGGAATTTCACCAAATCTGCTTTACCATAAATATAGGTTTGCTCGCGGACTATACCGCCAATCGGGAATCTCACCCTGCCCTGAAGAGATATATTAAATTTTTAATACAATAACCAAGATTATATTATAATACAGAAGTAAAAAAAGTCAATCTATTTTGTCATAAAACTCAAAAGGGGATAAGAAAAAACTTTTTTCAAATCCCCTTTTTGAAAATCATCTAAACTCTAAAAAAATGGCAGGGGAGACGCGACTCGAACACGCAACCGGCGGTTTTGGAGACCGCTGCTCTACCAATTGAGCCACTCCCCTTTGCAATTAAGAACAAAATATATTATAATCTATTTATATTATTTCGTCAAGAATTTTATTCTTTTATTCGATAGCTAACAAAAATCTTATAAATAAGGAATAAACAATGGATCAAGTAGATAATAAATATACTCGTGCAATGAAGTTTAATATACAAAAGGAGGTAACCATCTATACTGACGGTGCCTGTTCAGGAAACCCGGGCCCAGGTGGATGGGGAGCAATCCTTATATATAAAGGAAATAAAAAGGAACTTTCCGGTTATTATCAGGAAGCAACAAATAATAGAATGGAATTAGTTGCAGCATTAAAAGCACTGCAAGCTTTGAAGGAATCTTGCAAAGTTAAACTTTACACAGATAGTGCATATTTATGTAATGCTTTTAATAATGCATGGACTATGGTTTGGGAGCGTAATGGATGGGTCAATTCTCAAAAAAAACCTGTTGAAAATAAAGATCTATGGATCCAGCTAATTAATGAAACTAAGTTGCATGATATCCAATGGATTAAAGTTAAAGGACACGCAGATAACCCATTAAACAATCGTTGCGATAAACTGGCAACAGATCAAATAAAAAAAAATTTTTAAAATAAGACATATAAAGATTTAAAGATAAGATAAGAAATTGAAATTAGTGCGGTCAACAACTATTCGTAAAACACAAGTTTTACGAATAGTTGTTGACGATTTATTGGGATTACATTATAATAATTAAAACACAATAAATAATAAATAAAGAAATCGGAGAAATAAATTTTAATGGATAAATCTTATCGTGAAGAAAAAAATTTGATATATACTACTCATATTCGTGAAATATGTAAGGAAATGCCATTATGGTTTAATGATTTTATTCGTTCTGAGGCGGATATATTATCACCACTTACTCGTTTTAACTATTGTATTGATACTCGTATTTTTCTTACTTATTTGGTTAATGAACATAAGGATTTTTATGGCTTTCAGATCTACCAAATTACTCCGCAAATGTTAGGTAAAATAACGCGAAAAGATTTGGAGATTTATATTGAGTATCTTGGTTACTATATTAAAGTTCTTCCGACTACTGCTTTCGGTAGTAGTGATGAAGAAGATTTTACTGAAAGAGAATATGAAAATGGTGAGCATGGTAAAGCAAGAAAAATAGCCAGTTTGCGTTCATTATATAAATATCTTTATAAAAATGAATTAATTATTGCAAACCCAGCAGAATTGTTATCAACGCCAAAAATTCATGAAAAAAATATTATTCGTTTAACCGCGGACGAAATTTCTAGATTGTTAAAAGCTATTGAAGCCGGTGATGGATTGACCAAAAAGCAAAAAGATTTTCAAAGAAAAACTCTTAAGCGAGATTTAGCAATTATAGTTCTATTCTTGACAACGGGTATTCGTGTCAGTGAATTGGCAGGGTTAAATGTTTCAGATATTGATTTCAATACAAATTCTTTTCGTGTAATTCGAAAGGGTGGCAATGAAAGTCTTTTATATTTTGGCGAAGAAACGGCAGAGGTGCTGCAAGAATATTTGCAAGAAAGGCAAAATATAGGTACTTATGAAAAGACCTCTCCCCTATTTCTGTCCATACAAAATAAACGCATCGGAGTGAGGTCTATACAAATTCTTGTAAAAAAATATGCACAAATTGCAGTTCCCTTAAAAAAAATAACACCTCATAAGTTACGCAGTACTTATGGCACAATGTTATATCAAAATACGGGTGATATTTATCTTGTTGCAGATGTTTTAGGTCATAAAGATGTCAATACCACGCGTAGGCATTATGCCGCCATGAGTGAGGAAAATCGAAAAAAGGCGGCAAAAGCCATTAAACTTAAACAAGATTAGTCAAATTCATGTCCTGCAATGCCATGCAAAGAGCCAGTTCTATGCTTTCAAGAGTTAATCCCCCTTGGAAATATACTGTATAAGGTGGACGTAAAGGTGCATCTGCCGAAAGTTCGATTGTGCTTCCTTGAATAAAACTGCCTGATGCCATTATAATTTTCGAGTCATATCCTGGTTGCACATCTGGGTAAGGTATGGCGTTTGCGTCAATCGGACTTGCTTTTTGGATTGCACGAACAAAAGCAATCAATTCTTGCTCATTATGGCAAACAATTGATTGTGCGATATCTGATCTAGTTTGTTTAGAATCGGGACAAACTTTATAACCGAGCGAAGCAAAAGCTTCAGTAAAAAGGGCTGCTCCGATTAGTGCAGTACATACTGTGCTCGGTGAAAGGTAGATACCTTGAAAAAATGCGCGATAACCAGCGGCATATGAACCAATTTCTAATTTAGTTGTAGGAGTAGTAAAGCGTGCCGAAATACGATCTATAGCTTTATGTGTTCCTACAATATATCCACCCGTTGGCGCTATACCCGAACCAGGATTTTTGATTAACGAACCAATAATGACATCAGCCCCAACTTCAGTTGGTTCTTGACGTTCTGTAAACTCTCCGTAGCAATTATCTACGACAATATATACATTCGGAAATTTATCTTTGATTATCCGTGCCGCTCTGCCTATTTGCGCAATACTAAGAGCGGGGCGAGCAGTATATCCTTTGGAACGTTGAATATAAACTATTTTTATTGATTTATCTAGATACAAACGATCTAAAACCGCATCAATATCAATATCAAAATCTGAAGTCAAATTAACTTCATCATATTTTATTGCATACTCTGCAAGCCCACCTACCGTACTTTCATTATCTAATCCAAGAGAACTGATCAACGTATCATATGGGCGACCGGTTACACACAAAAGTGTATCTAATGGACGGAGCAGGCCAAATAAAGCCATACAAATCGAATGCGTTCCTGAAGCAAAATGAGGGCTGACAATAGCTGCTTCTGCACCAAATATTTCCGCAAACAATTCACATAATTTTTCTCTACCAATATCTGAAAGTCCATAACCGGTAGAAGGGACAAAATGACGCTCTTCAACTCCAACAGTTTGAAAAGCATGCAGGACTTTTAATGAATTGTATTCTTTAACCTCTTCGAATTCTGCAATTTTTTCAGATAAACGTCGTTTAATTTTAAAAACGTAGTCGATAATTCGTTCATCAATATGATAATAATCACGCAGTATAGTTTTCATTTTTTATTTTATTATTTTTACTCCTTACATTTATCATCTAAAAATTTTTCTATTATATCTTCTATTTTTTTTACTTCTGTTTGCTTATCGTTAAAATCCTCCGATAAAAACCACTGAACCGATGGGATCTTTCGAAACCAAGTTAATTGTCGCTTGGCAAAACGCCGTGTATTGCGTTTAATCAATTCAATGGTTTCTTTTTTAGAAGCAATTCCATGAAAATATGGAAGGAATTCTTTATATCCAATTGCGGAAAAAGCAGTAATTTTTTCACCATAGTGTTCATAAACTTTGCGCACCTCCTCTTCTAACCCTTGAGAAATCATTATATCTACTCGCTTTTCAATATCTTTATATAGCAGTTCCCGCTCTTTATTAATGCCAATTATTAAACTCTCATATGATTCCTGCATTGTTGTACAAAAATTATAAGTTAATGCGGCTGAGGGTTCTTCCAAGAGGAGTATTTCCAAACGACGTATTAATCGTTTTTTATCATTAGGGTGAATACGTAAGGCTGCAACGGGATCTTTTTTTACTAATTCCGAATAAAGTTTATCTGGTCCACCCGGTAAATTATACTGATTTGACAATTCTTGTCGTAATTCTTGGTTTGGTGCAGTCTGCGTAAAATCTATATTATAAAGTAGCGAATTAATATATAATCCGGTTCCGCCAACAACCAGAGGTAAAGTTCCCTTGATAGATAAATTTGCTAAAATTTGTTTTGCATCTTTCTGGTATTTAGCAACATTATATTCTGCATCTGGTGCAATAAAACCAAATAAATGATGCGGAATTCCACGTTGTTCCTCATACAAAGGTCTTGCTGTACCAATATGCATATCTTGATAAATTTGCATAGAGTCTGCACAAATAATCTCTCCTTTAAAATGTTCAGCTAAGTCCAATGCAATATCTGTTTTCCCTGCTGCAGTCGGGCCAATAATAAAAATCACTTTTTGTTTCATTTAAACTCTCCGCTTAAATCCATCTTCTAATTCTTTTTTAGTTAATGCAATAGCCAAGGGCCTTCCGTGTGGGCAATGAGGTATAATATCTGTAGACAATATTGTCATAACCAAAGAGCGGATATCCTGTTCTGACATTCTCATTCCGGCTTTAATTGCTCTTTTACACGCTCCTTTAGCAATTTTATCTTTGCGTACTTGAATTGAACTTTCTCTTCCTTCTAAGCTGCTAATCATATCTTGCATCGATTGGCGAATATCAACATCTCCAAGCACTTGTGGATAAGCATTTACTTCACAATAATTTTCTTCTATGGTTTGAAATGTAAATCCCATTGCAGTAATAATATCTAAATTTTCCTGCAATAAAAACCGTTCTGTTGGAGTAATTTCAATACGAATCGGCGTTAATAAGTTTTGACTAATTGGATGGTGGGAAAGATTTTGCATCAATGTATCGTAAATTTTTCGTTCATGTGCAGCATGTTGATCAATCAAATACAATGTTTCTCCGCACTCTATAATAATATAAGTATCAAATGCGACACCGAGAATCTTAAAATCCAATTGTTCTGCAAAAACGTCCTGGAGAGATCGTACTGGTTGAATACTTTGTTGTCTCTCTTCTTCTTTTTTCTGTTGAATGCTTGATAAGTCTAAATCAAAATCTTGTAGATTGTTTTTTTGATAGATAGAAGCATCATGTAAAGAAAGCGGATTTTTTTTCTTTAGCTCAATTGAGGAGGCAATGTTTAAAATATCATCTATTTTATGAGACAGTTCGATATCTTCGACATCAGTTGCTGAATTATTCAAAAAGGAAATAGAGCTGGTTACTTTGGTTATGTCTTGATCACAAATCTCTGAAAGATTATCATGATGACAATTTAAAACTGCGTTAGTATCGCCTTTTTCGGCATTTCCCACTTCCTCAATTATATTATTTTTATTGAGTGCAGACAGCGTACTCCTCTTCTTTTCTTGATGTTTGAGTGAAAGAGCCGGAGAATATTTTGTTGTACGCAAAGCCTCATCAATTGTATTTACTAAAATATACTCCAATTCATTCTCATCTCGAAAATGGACAGATAGTTTATTCGGATGTACATTAACGTCAATATCTTCTGCCGGCAATGTTAACTGCAAAACATAAAATGGGAAATTGTGTTTCATTAAACGTTCTCCATAAGCACGTAAAATGACATTTTGTACAAAAGAATTTTTAATATATCTACCATTAATCAATAAAGTAGCATATTTTTGTGTTTTATAGGTAAGTGTAGGTGCGCCGATATACCCTTTCATAAAAATTTGATTAAACTGAGTATTTATCGGAATTAAGAATTTTTGTATATTAAAACCATATATGCTGCTGATTGCATCAGCTAAACTGCCATTTCCAGGGCTATGGAATATAACCTTATCAGAGACAGTATAACGAAATGAAATTTGAGGATTTGCCAAAATCAGACGGGCAACTATATCTGAAATTAAAGCAGTTTCTGCTGCCGGTTTTTTTAAAAATTTTAGTCGCGCAGGGGTATTATAAAATAAATTTTCAACAATAACTGTGGTTCCGTCTGCTAATCCTGCTTGTCGGATATATTCAACCTTTCCGCCTCTAACATAAAGTTCATTTCCATATTCGCTATTCGCTGTTCTTGATTTAATGGTAAGCATGGAAACAGCTGCAATGCTAGCCAAAGCTTCACCGCGAAATCCCATAGAATTAATATGATTCAAATCCTCTAAAGTAAAAATTTTGCTGGTTGCATGTTTTACAATGCATAATGGCATATCTTCAGAAGCGATTCCCTCTCCATTATCCGAGACACGAATTTCTCGAATTCCGCCTTCTAAAATTGAAATTGCAATAGCTGTTGCATGCGCATCAACTGCATTTTCCAGTAATTCTTTTATAATAGATGCGGGACGCTCTACAACTTCTCCTGCAGCAATACGCGACGCGACAGCTTCGCTTAATAACTGAATTTTACCCATAAATATCTTAGAGAATCCTTTGCTTTAAATCATTTAATATTGAAAGCGCTTCAAATGGTGTAATCCCATTAATATTCATAACCTTTAAATCGTAAAGAACTTTTTTCTCGGCATCATTTTGTTGTTGTTCATCAGCTATTGCATCTGCCTGTGTAAGGTCAATTGCAGCCAAATCCGTCTGTGATTGTTCTTCTAACAAACAAAGCAACGCCTTTGCGCGTTTAATCATTTCATCAGGTAGGCCAGCTAGCTTTGCCACCTCAATACCAAAACTTTTATCTGCTCCACCCTTTGTTATTTTGTGTAGAAAGATAAGCTCCCGATTAAATTCTTTAACACCTACAGAATAATTTTTAACACCATCCATAATTTGCTCTAAAGAAATTAGTTCGTGATAATGTGTAGCAAATAGTGTCTTCGCACCAACACCATTTTTGCCTAAAATATACTCTATTGTTGCCCAGGCAATGCTTAGACCGTCTAATGTGCTAGTTCCCCTGCCTATTTCATCTATAATTAACAAGCTTTTTTCTGTAGCATTATTTAAAATACTAGCAAGCTCATTCATTTCTACCATAAATGTACTTTGCCCAGAAGCCAAATCATCAGATGCCCCTACACGCGTAAATACACGATCAGCAATTGATATTTTTGCTGATGTTGCAGGAACAAAACAACCCATCTGTGCCATAAGGACGATTAGGCCGACCTGTCGCATAAATGTACTTTTTCCAGCCATATTGGGACCGGTAATAATCAATACTTTATCATGAAGCATATCCATATAGAGATCATTAGGAACAAACTCCTGTTTTGCTGTTCGTTCAACGACAGGATGGCGACCATCTTTTATTTTCAAAGTACCGTCTTCAACAATAAGAGGTTTTATATAGTTATAATCATAAGCAGATTGAGCATAGGATTGCAAGACATCAACTGTCGCAATTAAATTGGCATCTTCCTGCATTGTTTCAATATACTTCTCTAATTCTTCCCGAATCTGTTGAAATATTTGATATTCTAATTTATTACATTTATCCTCCGCAGATAAAAGCATATCTTCTAATTCTTTTAATTCCTGCGTAATATAGCGTTCGCAACTTGCTAATGTTTGTCGCCGAGTATATCGATAGGGAACCAAGCTTAAATTTGATTTTGTCACCTCAATATAATAGCCGAATACTTTATTAAACCCTACTTTAAGATTTTTAATACCAGTCTCTTCTCTCTCCTTTTTTTCTAATTCTTCCAACCACGTTTTTCCATTTTGTTTGGCATCTCTTAACTGATCAATTTTTGGATTAAATCCTTTTTTAATAATACCTCCGTCACGAATACCAATTGGCGGCGCATCATCAATACTTTTCTGAAGAGAAAGAAACAAATTTTGCAAACAATCAATATTTGTTGCAAGAGAATGCAATAATTCACTTTTACATTCTAACAATATTTCCTTAATATGAGGTAATGGCTGAATAGAAGCACGAATTGCAACCATATCTCTAGCATCTAGAGAACCATAAGATATTTTAGCAAGAAGACGTTCAATATCATATATTTCGCCCAAGCTTGTCCGCAGCTCGTTTCGAAGATAAAAATTTTCTTTCAATTCTTCAACTGCATCCAATCGTTTATTGATTTCATTTTTTCTTAAAAGAGGTTGCTCAATACAATGCTTTAGTAAACGCCCACCCATTGCCGTTTTTGTTTTATCAAGCAATCCGAGCAAAGAACCTTGTTTGTTTTTATCCCGCATTGTTTCGGTTAATTCCAGATTACGGCGTGTAAATTGATCAATCATCATATACTTACCGTCAGAAGATGGCTTTATTTTTTTGATATGTTTGAGCGCGTTTTTTTGTGTATCTAATAAATATTGCAATAATGCTCCTGCGGCGTGAACTGTATATGAAGAAGATGAAATCCCAAAACCTTCCATGCTTTGCACATGGAAGTGGTTTAAAATTATTTTTTTTGCATTTGCATATTGATAAGGCCACGCTTCGTAGGGGGTACAGTAAAAACTGTGTAAAGATCCTTTTAGATAGGTATCTAATGTTTGATTAGTTTTATTGTATAAAATCTCTTTTGGTGCTATACGCGTTAAAATATTTTGTAATGATTCAAGATGGCTTTCCTCAACAAAAAATTTCCCCGTAGAAACATCGGCATATGCCACACCAATTTTTTTATCTTTCTCATAGATTGACAGAATATAACTATCTTCATTTTCCTTAAGCATAGAAAGTTCGGAAACAGTTCCGGGAGTAATAATTCTGACTATACCCCGTTCTACAATACCTTTTGCTTGAGAAGGATCCTCTAATTGTTCGCATATTGCGACTTTATATCCTTTCTCAATCAATTTTTGAATATAACTTTGTGCGGAATGATATGGTACTCCACACATCGGCGCTCGTTCTTTTAATCCACAATCCTTTCCGGTTAAAGTTATTTCCAATTCTTTAGAAGCAATAACCGCATCTTCAAAAAACATTTCATAAAAATCACCTAATCTAAAAAATAGCAAACAATCTTTATTTTGTTCTTTGATATCCAAATATTGACGCATCATAGGAGTTAAAGCCAAAGAATTTTCCTCCAAATCATTAATTATTTTGCAAAATTATTATAGCATATTTTATCAATATTTGGCAGGGAAAAGTTATTTTATTCTTTTCAATCAAAAGAGCTCCGTCAATATTTTTGCGGAGCTCTTAAGGCTATGGGTGCGTGTGCATTATATATTCTCAATTTGCCGGCACTATAATTTTATCGTGTTAATAAATAAATGAGCTATAAACCAATTGGCAAGCACTCCATCAATGCCTCAACAGTATTTTATCCAAATCTAATTATCTTATTCCTGAAAAAAGAAAAATTTATAGATATTTATAGATGTAGTAATCTTGCAGCGTTATCATAAAAAATTGCTCCTCTTTGATCATCATCTAAAGATAACTTCATAAAGCGCGCAAGTTCTTCCGCCGGATCCCACATAGGATAATCAGTTCCAAACAGCACCTTATCAATTCCGTGTTTTTCGATCATTCTGGTTGCCCGATCTACAGGAAGAGAAAAAAGAGAACTTGATGTATCGATAAATATATTTGTTTTCCCAATCAAATACTCTTCCGCCTCATCCCACGCAGAATACCCACCAAAATGGGCACCGATAAAAACCTGATTAGGAAATTTTTCAACTATAGCGGCCAAACGTCGAGGTTGAGAAAAAGTTTTTTTGGCGTCACCCATATGTAATAAAATAGGTAAACGTTGATTAATACAAGAATAAAGCCTTTGAGCAGATGGAGAATCAATGTTAAATTGCTGAAAATCAGGATGTAATTTAATACCATAAAAACCCATATCTATAACACGTTCAACTTCTTTTTCTAATTCCTCCATTTCCGGATGTAATGTTGCAAATCCCAAGAGTTCAGGATGCATTTTCATCTGTTCGTAAATAAAATTGTTAATATGTTGAACCTGCTTTGGAACGGTTGCAACGGAATGGACGACAAAATATTGAATTCCGGATATCTCTTTATAACGTAAAAGATCTTCCGGCGAACCTTTTCGCTGCATTGGAATTGTATAAAAATCCCCGATTGCATCTACTGCTTTTTCCCGGATTTTTTCCGGAAAAATATGTGCATGTATATCTATAATTTTGAAATTCTGCATATACATTCTCCTCTAAAAAATCAAAATTAATATCCATAATATCAAATTATAGCATAAAAAACTTTTTTGCATAAAAAAACTTGCCTATGTCAGGCAAGTTTTTTTATGCAATCAAACAACTCCATGTGCAAGCATCGCGTTAGCTACTTTTTCAAACCCAGCAATATTTGCGCCGACAACAAAATTATCTTTATAACCATACTTTTCAGCAGCGTCTCTGCACTGTATATAAATATTCTTCATGATATTATGTAATTTTTGATCAACTTCTTCAAATGTCCAGGAAAGACGCATACTATTCTGAGACATTTCCAGAGCTGAAACAGAAACACCACCTGCATTGGATGCTTTACCAGGAGCAAATAATATCCCATTGTCTAAAAATACTTTTGTTCCCTCAAGTGTTGTAGGCATATTCGCACCTTCACCTACCGCATAACAACCATTTGCTACAAGCGCTTTAGCTGATTCTTCATTGATTTCATTTTGTGTTGCACACGGAAGAGCAATATCGCAAGGAATAGTCCAAATACCAGAGCAGCCCTCATGATATTCAGCACTGGGAACCTGTTTAATATATTCTTTGATACGGCCCCTTCTGACTTCTTTAATTTGTTTAACGATATCCAGTTGAATACCGTTTTTATCATAAATATATCCGTTAGAATCAGACATTGCTACAACTTTCGCTCCATACTGTTGTGCTTTTTCTACAGCGTAAATAGCTACATTTCCAGCTCCCGAAACAACAACAGTAGCATCTTTTAAAGTTTTCCCTTTTTCACTAATCATTTCATTGACGAAATAGACCAACCCGTAGCCAGTTGCTTCCGTTCTCGCTAAAGAACCGCCATATGTAAGGCCTTTCCCGGTCAAAACACCATGAAAATTATTTGTTAAACGCTTATATTGACCATATAAATAACCGATTTCCCTTGCGCCAACACCGATATCGCCAGCAGGTACATCTATATCAGCATCAATATATTTATATAATTCAGACATAAAACTCTGGCAAAAACGCATAACTTCCATATCGCTCTTCCCTTTGGGATCAAAATCGGATCCACCTTTAGCACCGCCAATAGGAAGCCCACTTAAAGAGTTTTTAAAAATCTGTTCAAACCCTAAAAATTTAATGATACTCAGATTAACAGAAGGATGTAGACGTAAACCACCTTTGTAAGGACCAACAGAGTTATTAAATTGCACTCTCATCCCTCTATTAACTTGCACATTGCCATTATCGTCTACCCATGATACTCTGAACATGATTTGACGATCCGGTTCAACTAAACGTTCCAAAATTCCCGCTTTTTCATATTGAGGGTTTTGTTCAATTGCAGGGCGAAGAGAATCCAATACCTCTTTTACAGCCTGCAAAAACTCGGGCTCATTTGGATTTTTTGCTTCTACCATTTTATAGACTTTTGTAATATAGTCCATTTATTGTTTACCATCCTTTCACAAAATTATTATATCTGGAAAACTTATAATATAAATTTATTATACCAGAAGAAAAGATAAAAACAATCATTTTTTGCAATTTTTTTTTTGTATTCTTTCAAATTTTAAAAAGTTTTTACCAATTCCGTATAGACCTCATAATTTTCCCAAGAACGACAAGTTTGTTATCTGTGTTAATTTTTGTGTTTTGCAAATATTTACATTCATAAGATTCTGTATTAAACGGAACCAGCATTATTCCATCGCTAAACAAATTAACTTTACGTAATATAATAGATCCTTGATATAATATTGCAAAAATTTGCGCGTCAACAAATTCTCTAGTGTATTCAAATAGTATCAGGTCATTTCTTTTTAATGAAGGGCTCATACTATCATCTGCACATTTTATAAAAAAATACTGCATATTAGATTTTCCCAAATATTGCTCGTATCCCAGAATATTTTTATCTGAAAAAATGTCTTGGACATCCTCTGGGTGGATTTTTAATTCCGGAATATAAAGGCGGTGAAGAGGTTGAATAGATTTGTTAAAAGCCTCCTCTGATAATAATAATTCATCTGTCGTAATTTTAAATATTTGAGCCAATCTACAAATAATATGAGGTGCCGGTGTGGAACGATTTGCTTCCCAAGCTGCAACAGTTTGTTGGCGCACATTAAGTTGATCAGCAATTTCGCGTTGTGTTAATTTTTGTTGTACTCTGTATTTATATAGGTTTCTACTAAATGTGCTAGAATTCAAAGCTTATACCCTCTTTTCCTTGTATTTAAATTGGTGTAAAATAAAATAATAAACCAACCAATAATTATTTAACTGCAATCCTTTTTATTCTAACATAATTTGGTAAAAAAGGAACTGTTTTTAAAAAAACGGAGGATTAAATATAGAATGATTCCGCTTGCTAATGCATTGATGAGTATGAAAATTGATCAAAGATATATCCAAGAATTTCACATTCCCGGTATTTTATTAATGGAAGAAGCCGCTATGGCCGTGTGCCGGGTAATTTCAGATGATTTTCCTACGCCATGTAAAGTAATCTGTATTGCAGGAAAAGGGAATAATGGCGGTGATGCGTTGGCAATTGCTCGAATTCTATTAACATGGGGTTATCAAGTCAAAGTCGGTATTGTATCTGACATGTTTTCTGGAGACGCAGCAATCAACTTTGAATATTTTTTGCAGACGAAACAAGTTACTCTGTTAACTGAGGAAAATATGGATACTTTTTTCTCGTTTCCAGCGGAAATTTTAATTGATGGTCTGTTAGGCACTGGTTTACATCGAAAACCACAAGGTCTATACGAAGAAATCATTCGCCGAATTAATCTACATCCTTCTTTTTGTTATGCTGTCGACTTGCCATCCGGCGTTTTTGCCGATACGGGGCATGCTGATATTGCCGTGCAGGCAGATAAAACAATCACATTTTTTTGCCCTAAACTAGGTCATGTGCTTTATCCCGGAAAAAGTTATACGGGAAAATTACAGGTATTCCCGTTAGCTCCTTTAGGCGATATTTTTTGTTTACAAGATTTCTCTGAATTTTTGGTAGATCATTTTTCTTTGCCTAAAAGAAAAGAAAATACCAATAAGGGAAGTTATGGTAAAGTTGCTATTCTTGCTGGTTCAAAAGAAATGAGCGGAGCCGCAATATTATGTACTAAAGCAGCTATTGCTGGAGGTGCTGGTTTGACATTTTTCCTGGGTACTTCTCGCATCTGTCATTTAATACAACAATTGATTCCGGTTGCAATTGCAAAAGAAGTTTCTGAATATGAAAATTTTTTATCACATCAAGATATATGCTCATTTTTTTCTTCCTTTAATTCAATTGTGCTGGGGCCAGGATTGGGAAAGAACAAACTTTCTTATCAATTGGTTACGGATACTGCGTCTTCTGACATACCTAAAGTATTGGATGCAGATGCATTAAATATTCTTTCTGATATAAAAGTAAATTATGGGGAAAATACGATAATTACTCCGCATCCCGGAGAATTTTCCCGTTTGATCGGTGTTTCTATTGATAAAATCCTCGAATTTCCTTTATCCTATGCAAAAGACTACGCAAGAAAATATCATGTTGTTGTTTTGCTGAAAGGGACAACCAGCATTATCACTGACGGAAAGACATCATATTTTGTTACAGCAGGAACTCCAGGTATGGCTAAAGGTGGTTCCGGTGATGTATTAAGCGGAGTAATCGGTGCTTTTCTTGCACAAGGCTTTTCTGCTTTAGAAAGCGCATATGGCGCTGCTTATTTATGCGGGAAGGCGGCAGAAATTGCTTCTGAGAAATATAGTACATACGCAATGACACCTGAAGATACTATTTTATGTTTGGGAAAAGCGATTCTACAAGAATCAGAATAAAAAAATCAGCATGCATATGCTCTTGTCAGTTAAATCGCTAAATATTTTTTCATATTTGTATTTTTCTCTTGTGCTTTTTTTTCAAAAAACTCATGATCTTTGGGATATTGTTGCGGAAGAATATGCAGAATTTTTTTTGCTTCTTCGAAAAGATCAATATCTTCTAATAGACTAACAAACCGAAATGTCATTTCTCCATGTTGTTCTGTTCCCAAAAAATTTCCGGCACCGCGATAGATCAAATCTTTCTTTGCGATTTCAAAACCATCATGACATTCTTTCAGCGTTTGTAATCGTTCTACCCCGGATTTATGGCAAATAAGATAACAATAAGATGTCCGATTTCCTCTGCCTACTCTGCCGCGCAACTGATGCAATTGAGCTAGACCAAAACGATCAGCGTCTTCTATCACCATAATTGTTGCATCAGGCACATCTACTCCCACCTCTACTACCGTTGTTGATATAAGAATCGATATATCATCCGTAATAAATTTTCGCATTATTTCCGTTTTATCATCATCTTTCATACGCCCGTGGATAATACCTGTTTTGATTTGTGGATAATTATTTTTTAATTCCATATATACATCATATACAGAAACGGCAGAAATTCCTTCTGATGCTTCCAATAAAGAGCATACAATATATGCCTTTTCCCCATTCATAACCTTTTGGTTTATCCAATCATACATATCCTTTCGTTTATTCTGATATACAATATAGGTTTTAACAGGAGTTCTTCCCGGTGGCAATTCGTTTAAAACGGTGATTTCAGCATTTCCATGAAGAATCATAGCTAAAGAACGAGGAATAGGCGTTGCAGACATGGTAATTTTATGTAAATTAGAATATTGATTTGCCATATAAGAACGTTGCGCAACACCAAAACGATGTTGTTCATCTATAATAATCAGTCGAAGCTTTGGAAAGGTTACTTTTGCGTATAAAATAGCGTGTGTACTAATCAATACGGATGTTTTTCCTTGTTCAATATTTGTTTGCAAGTTCTTTTTTTCTTTTTCTGTCATTGATCCGGTGAATAAAGCTACATGCTCCTCTCCGAGAAGTTTAACTGCCGAATGATAATGCTGTTCCGCCAATAATCCTGTAGGAACAAGGATCAATGTTTGATATCCATATTTTTGCATGACGAATGCGGCGAATAATGCAACTACTGTCTTCCCTGAACCAACATCTCCCTGGATCAGACGGTTTGTTGCAACTGATTTTCCCAAATCTTGGGCAATTTCTTTTATTGCACTTATTTGAGCCTGTGTACAACGAAATGGTAAGCGATTCATATATTCATCTTGATCAATAGGCTGTAAATGAAGCGGCGTCGCATAGCCCTCTTCAGAATTTTGGTTGCGTATCTGATATAAAAAAAGTAATATTTCCCTTAAACCCAAGCTTCGTTTTGCGTTAAGCAACATATCAGAAGATTCTGGAAAATGCAAATTCCAAAATGCAGTAGACAAGAAATCAATATGATATTGATTCAGAAATTCCTGTGTTAGTTCTTCAGAAAATTCCACTTTTTTCAATGCATTAAGTATGATTTGACGCATTACGTTTTGGGTTAATCCAGCAGTTAGAGGATAATACGGAAGAAAATTTTGAAAGGCATTTATATGCATAATTTCCGGATTATCCATCTGTAACCGATTGCGAAATTTTTTTGTTTTTCCCATAAATATATAGGTATCGCCAATTTGATATTTTTTAAAAAGAAACGGCAAATTAAATATATTAATTGATAACTCACCGTTTCCGTCGCTTATAGTAAATGTGAATAAAGAAAATCTATATCCTTTACGAACCCATTTGGGTAAACTAACAATTTTAGCTTTAATTACGGATAAGCAATCCTCTTCCAGTAAATTAATTGGCGTAAAAGATGAAATATCCCTATAATATGCCGGTTTATGGCAAAGCAAATCTTGAATTGTCAATATATTTAATTTTTCTAAAAGTTTAGCTTTTTTTGGACCAACGCCACATATGGAAGTTACTTTATCATCAATATTCATTATTTCCCTCATTCCTATAAATATAAAGAAAGCGAGCAATTTCAAGCCCGCTTTCTTCTCATAACATTTGATTT
>CALVMT010000035.1 GCA_944347775.1 uncultured Clostridia bacterium
ATAACATAGTCTAAATTCACATTCAATCAAAAATGCTTATAATATTTCTTTGTAAGAAGGTGTTTTGCCGAATGATTGGCATGCAAAATGAGAAAAGAAGGGATTTGAAAAGGAGGCAATTATGGAATTTCGGCAAATTAGTTGTTCACTACCAGAGAATGTTTGGGAAAGGATCATGAGATTTTAGCATTTTCTTTTTTCCGAATTGATTTATTTGGCAACTTGTTAAAACAAGAGAGCGGGGGATAAATGACTGTTGCTTTCTGCTTTTCCTGTGAAAATGGGTTTCGGAAAATGCTTGTTGCGGGTTAGAAAGAATTTCCCCAATATGCATTCCCCCAAATGTAAATGGTCGATATTCCATTGCTGATAACCCAAAATAACTCTTGGTCAACAGGCATAATGAGTTGTAGCTTATGATACAATTTATTCCCTCTCTTAATTGCCTGTTTTGTCGGAGTTTTTCAATCTTTGCTGCCAATAATATTGATGGACCGCTTTGCAAAACACTAAAAAATTAAAGAACAAGGTATTCCAATAAAAATGACTGCGATCCTTGGATAAAAAAGGAGGTAACATAATAGGTATGCTTCAATTACTGAAATATCTAAAGAATTACAAAACAGATGCTATCCTAACGCCGATCTTGGTAGCATTGGAGACGATCGGTGAGTTATGCCTGACTCTCATTATCGGTCGCTTCATTGACCAATTATCCAATTCTGGCACCACGATGCATATTGTATTAAGCTATGGGTTACGGCTTTTACTGGTGGCTTTGGTTTGTCTCGCTTTGGGAACAATCAGTGGTTTAATGTCCACCAAGGCTGCTGCAGGCCTTTCGAAAAATCTTCGAGATGAAATGTTTAGCCGCATCCAAGATTTTTCTTTTACCAACATAGATAAATTTTCAACCAATAGTTTGGTTACCCGGATGACAACAGATGTTATGAATGTACAAAATGCAATTATGATGATCTTGCGGGTAGCTGCTAAGGCACCGATTGCTATTGTATGTGCTTTGGTGATGGCCTTTTATACCAATTGGCAAATTGGATTGGTTTATGTTGTGGTAATTCCGGTTTTGTTTCTTTGCTTGACCGGCATTGCCCGCGTAACGCATCCTATTTTTCATCGAGTATTTAAAACTTATGACCGACTCAATGGGGTTGTTCGTGAAAATTTGCATGGAATTCGCGTTGTGAAAGGATTTGTAAGAGAAGATTATGAAGTTCAAAAATTTGAAAATATTTCTAGTGAAATCCAAAAAGATTTTACGAAAGCTGAAACAACCATTGCCTTTAACCCATTTTTAATGCAAATGGGAATTTATTCTTGCTTAACTTTTATTGCCTGGTTTTCGGCTAAGGCTATTGTTGGTTCTGGAAATGGAACTATTTTAGCAGGAATTTCTATGACAACCGGTCAACTGCAAAATTTGATTACTTATTCGATGATGATTCTAATGTCATTGATGATGCTTTCTATGATTTATGTCATGTTGATGATGTCGCGGGAATCTGTTAACCGAATTCAGGAGATTTTTAACGAAAAGCCCAGTATTGTTACGCCACATCATGCTGAAGGAAATATTAGAGATGGAGAAATTGTTTTTGATCATGTTGGTTTTAGTTATGTTGGCGATCCGGCAAATCTCTGCCTATCCGATATTAACTTGCATATTCGTTCGGGAGAAACCATTGGTATTATTGGAGGCACAGGCTCCGGAAAATCATCCTTGGTACAGCTAATTCCTCGTTTGTATGATGCAACCGTGGGAAGTGTAACGGTTGGTGGAAAAAATGTAAAGGAATATGATCTAGAAGAACTACGAGATGCTGTCGCTATGGTATTACAAAAAAATGTACTTTTTGCTGGAACCATCAAAGAAAATCTTCGTTGGGGCAATAAGGATGCTACGGATGAAGAGTTGATAGAAGTTTGTAAACTGGCCCAGGCAGATTCTTTTATTACTGCTTTTCCGGATGGATATGATACCTATATTGAGCAAGGTGGTACGAATGTATCCGGGGGACAAAAGCAACGTCTTTGTATTGCCCGTGCTTTGCTTAAACGTCCCAAAATTCTCATTTTAGACGACTCCACCAGTGCGGTGGATACTAAGACAGATGCTCTGATTCGTAAAGCATTCAGTTCCTATATTCCGGAAACTACAAAAATTATTATTGCACAGCGTATTTCTTCTGTGGAAGATGCAGATCGTATCGTCGTAATGGATGGTGGAAAAATTGATGCCATTGGAACCCATGAAGAGCTGCTTAAAAATAATAAAATTTATCAAGAGGTTTATGAATCCCAGCAGAAGGGGGGTAGCCAAGATGAATAAATATAGAAAAGGCACTATGGCAAGGCTTATGGAATATATTACCGCTCGTCATAAAAAAGAATTTATCTTTGTTATTATCTGCATCCTTGTTAGCGTGATTGCTGCTATGATTGGGAATTCTTTTATGCAGATCATTATTGATGATTATATTCTAGAAATGCTAAATACCGGAGAAAACTTGTTTGGTGCGTTATTAAAGGTTGTTCTTTCTATGGCAGCAGTTTTTCTTATTGGGGTATTGGGTACACTGTTTTATAATCGTACCATTGCTAAAATTGGGCAAAAAGTGTTAAAAGAAATTCGTGATGATTTGTTTATTAAAATGCAAACTTTTCCCATTCATTTCTTTGACTCTCATACACATGGTGATATTATGAGTGTCTATACCAATGATACGGATACACTAAGACAGATTATTGCACAAAGTTTGCCAATGATTGTTTCTTTCTTGGTTACCATTGTATTTGCCTTCTGTTTTATGCTTCGTTTTAACTTGATTCTTACGGGAGTTGTTGTTGTTTTATCTATTATTATGGTATTGCTTGCAAGAATGATTATACGATATAGTAGTAAATACTTTAGCAAGCAACAGGATTCTACTGGTATGGTCAATGGCTATATAGAAGAGATGTTTGGAGGTTTAAAAGTAGTCAAAGTTTTTTGTCATGAAGAAGCTGCCAAAAATCGTTTGCGGGAACTCAATGAGCAACTTTATACCAATACCTTGCATGCTAATGGTGCTGCCGGAGCATTGATGCCCATTATGTCTAGTTTTGGTAATTTGCAGTACTTAGTAGTTGCAATTATTGGAGGAGCTATGGCATTATTTGGCAATGGAATGTTCTCTACTACATTAGGAACGCTGATCTCTTTTTT
>CALVMT010000036.1 GCA_944347775.1 uncultured Clostridia bacterium
ATCCAAATGATTTGTTGGCTCATCTAACATTAATAAGTTGCAACCCGAAAGCATCAATATTGCCAGAGCCACACGTGCCTTTTCTCCTCCGGAAAGAATAGATATTTGTTTATCCACATCTTCGTCAGTAAATAGAAAAGATGCCAATACATTGCGTATTTTACCCAAGTTTTGTTCTTTAGTATTCATATACACAACTTCAAGTATGCTTTTATCTAACGGCAAATTTTCCTGTCCTTGTGAATAATACCCTATTTGAACATTTGATCCCAGCCTTATTTTCCCTTGTTTTAATGGCAATTCCCCTAAAATCAATCTAAATAGTGTTGTTTTTCCTGTTCCGTTCCTTCCCAATAAAAAAACACGTTCTCCTCTTTTGATTTGAAAAGAAACATTGGAAAATAGTGTTGTTCTATCAAATGCCATTCCTATATTTTCTATAGTTAATACGTCATTTCCAGAACGCAATTGTGCATCAAAAGAAAGACGTATACTTTTAGGTGCATCTTCCGGACAAACCAACGTTTGCGCTATTTTATCCACCATTTTTTGCTTATGTCGAGCTGTAATCAAGCTTCGTTCAGTATTCCACTGTTTTTGTTGAGCAATAATTCCTTCAATGCGCTTAATTTCTTTGGTCTTTTTCTCGTAATCCCGTTGTAGTGTTATTTCTTCTTCCTTTTTCAAGCGAACAAAATCTGAATAATTCCCTTTATAAGCACGAATACGGTGATTTTCCAATGAAAAGATTCGATTTATGAATTTATCTAAAAAATATCTATCATGTGAAATAACCAATACTGCTCCGCGGTACTCCTGAAGAAAATTTTCCAACCATTCCACTGCCGAAATATCCAAATGATTTGTCGGCTCATCCAACAATAAAATATCCGGTTCAGTCAAAAGTAACTTAGCCAAAAGAACCCTAGTCCTTTGCCCTCCGCTCAATAACATAGTTGGTAAATCCATTTCTTCGTCGGATAAACCGAGTCCAATTAACATAGAGCGAACTTTCCCCCGGTATACCATACCGCCTTGAGCAATATACCGCTCCTGTAACGCAGAAAACCTACGAATAGTATCTTTATCATGTTTTTTTTCCAATTCCCTTTGCAATTTATCCAGCTGTATTTCCGCTTGTAAAAGCTCATTGTATACATCAAGAGCATCTTCATAGGCTGTTTTATCAGATTGATAATCCACTCGTTGTGGCATATATCCTATCTTAAGGTTCTTTTGACGAATTACGTGCCCGGTGTCGGGCTCAATTTCCCCTAATATAATTTTTAATAAAGTTGTTTTTCCGGCACCATTAACCCCCATTATCCCAATTTTATCGTTTTTCATAATCGTAAAAGAGATATCCGTCAACACCGGTGTAATCCCAAACATTTTATTTATTTGATCTACATTGAGAATTTCCATAATATTTTCCCACTTTTGGTTATTTAGCCTCCAGTTCTTTTCTAAAAACAATTTTCCTTTTAAATTAAGTTCCCTAATATTATAAAATACTCCATCCACCATCTACTCCCAGTATTTGTCCGGTAATATAACCTGCAGACGGCGAAGCGAGATACAAAACCAACGAAGCAACATCTTTCGGATCACCGATACGACCTAAAGGCACTTCCTCAGCCAATTCATCCATCGTTTGCTGTGAGTAACCTGCTACCATATCCGTTTGGATAATCCCCGGAGCCACACAATTAACACAAATCCCCATACGACCAAATTCTTTTGCCAATGATTTCGTCAAACCAATCAGAGCTGCTTTTGTACTAGCATAACTACTTTCGCATGATGCCCCTTTGATTCCCCAAATTGAAGAGATATTGATAATCCTTCCTCTGTTTTTTCGGCGCATATCTTCCAAAACCTCTTGTATACAATAAACTGCGCCAAAAAAATTTACGGAAAAAATTTCTTTCCAATCATTTTCTGACAAATCCTGAAATAAAGAAACTTGGGAAACTCCTGCATTATTAACCAAAACATCTATTTCAGGGTATTTTGCATACACTTGCAAAAACATATCATGCACTTGTTTGCGATCTGATACGTCTGCCTGTATTGCAACCATTTTAGGGTGTTTAATACAAAGCTCTTTGGCTGCTTGTACATGTCTATAATAGTTAATCACTACATTCCATCCATTTTGATAAAATTCATGCGCAATTTGCGCTCCGATTCCGCGTGACCCACCCGTGATTAATACTGTTGGCATAATCCACTCTCCCGCAAAAAATCAATTACTGCTCCTTTTAGATTTTGATAAGCATGTACCATATGTTCCTGTAATAATCCTCCCTGAGGATTAATCATTTTAAAAAACACTTGCCTTAAAAATTTTTCCTCACCATTTAAATCCAGACTTCCGGCAAACACAACAACAGGAACCCCATATTTCCCCGCTCTCTCGATAACACCCGTTATTGCTTTTCCAAAACCAGTTTGTAAATCAACCTTTCCTTCACCCGTAAAAACATATGATACATTATTTAAGTTCTTTTCAAATGACATTAAATTCAATACCATATCTATTCCTGAACATAGCTTTGCATTTGCAAATGCGAGTATCGGTACAGCCGCGCCTCCTGCCGCTCCACTTCCAGGCATATTTGCAACCATCCTGCCGGAAGTTTGTTCAATCATTTTACCATAACGTTGCAATATTTTATCCATTTTTACAACTTCTTCTGCATTAGCACCTTTTTGTGGTCCATATATTATTGATGCACCTTGATTACCACAAAGCGGGTTTCTGACGTCACATGCAATCGTAAAATTGCATTGAAAAAAATTAGATTGTACATGAGTTAAATCAATCATACATAACTTTTCCAAGCCCTTACAATTCAATTCTATTTCCTGCCCATGTTTATCTAACAATCGAATGCCCACAGCCGCTGCGATGCCTGCACCGCCATCATTTGTCGCGCTCCCTCCTAATGTTAAGCATATTTTCTGTACACCATGAGTTAATGCATCTTTTATTAATAAACCCGTCCCATAAGTAGATGCTTGCATCGGCCTTCTTTCTTGCGGTCGCGTCAAGGTCAATCCCGAAGCCTGCGCCAATTCAACAATCGCCGTTTGTTTAATCAAGAGATAACAGGCGTCAACTTCTTTTCCATATGGACCAGGAACTCTCCTATATACTTTTTGTCCTCCTAAGATATGATATAATACATCTAATGTCCCTTCTCCACCATCTGCGATGGGCATACGTAATATTTCCGCCTCTGGTACAACTTCACGGATTCCTTCTACCATCGCCTGAACAGCCTCTTCTGCTGAAAGGCTTCCTTTAAATGAATCCGGAGAAAGAATAAATTTCATTATTTTTCCCTCCATTTCCTATATTACCGATACGTTCATCTACTTTAATTTTCTTTTATATACTCCTAATCATAAAAACAACTAAAACTTGGCAATCCTAAAAAAATATTTTAAAATAAACCAAGAGGTGTTTCCATGTTGAAAAAGCAATTTAATAAAAATATAATTTATTGTATTACTTGTTGGGTATTATTTACCTTTTTCATTTTAGTACTTGTTTTCCTGCAGAAACCATCACGTTCATTTCCTGTAGCAATACAATACCATCTAAATAATATTGATCAACAAAGACAAAACTCATCTTTTGAATCTATATTATATGAAGGAAAATTTCATATTATTGGTAATTTTATCTACAGTAATAAAAATAATCAACAATTGGTTTATCTTTCCGGAGATGGATTATATCACAAATCAACTGCATGTCCGCATTTTGCCAAGCACAGCAAATTGTTTATATATTATGCCGCCCTTCCCCTTTTTCCGCAATTGCAACCATGCGATTGCTCATCTGAAGATAATCGATAATTATCGGTATATCTTTATTTTAGCTGCTTTCCATTTAAAATAGCATGCTGCAATATATCTCCATGATAACATAACTTTAAC
This sequence comes from uncultured Clostridia bacterium, assembly GCA_944347775.1. Lineage (GTDB taxonomy): Bacteria > Bacillota > Clostridia > Christensenellales > Christensenellaceae > QANA01. The sequence goes on from CALVMT010000036.1 coordinate 3,952, forward strand.
GAGAAAAAAGGAGCGTTTTCTATAAGTAATTTTAAAAATATTTTATCTCCTTCCCATAGATTTAAATCCATTATCTCTTGTTTTCTAATCCACGCTAAATCACCTTCATCGCATTGTCGAGGCGTACCCTCAAAGGCATTAGCAGTATATAAACACATATACTCTGTCGGTTGTACATCTGTTACAAATGTGATAATTCCACGAAAAGTATATTGTTTAAGTTTTAAACCCGTTTCTTCGTATACTTCTCGAATCAAACATTCTTCCGGACTCTCCGCCTTTTCAAAGTGTCCGCCGACTCCAATCCATTTTCCTTGATTAATATCTGCCTTTTTCTTTACACGGTGCATCATCAAATATTTTTCTTCACGCTCAATATAGCATAATGTCGTTAATTGCATAATTTATCTCCTCGTTTCATATATAGAAAACTCAAATTCATCTTATCCTTTGTTTTCCATTTAAATACTTCGTATTTGTACTCATTTGCTCATACGCTTATAAATAACTAATATCTCCACAATTATTTATAAATAATTGTATCATATTTTTATAAAAAACCGATTAATAAATCATAACTTTATCATTTATTTTTAAAAATGAAATATGTTATAATAAAAAATATACTTTAGTATGATGTCGAAGGGGTTTTCAAACAGATTATGATTTCATTTTTAGCAAAACTATGGATACCTGATTACCAAAATGCTTCTATACCCAAAGTACGGCGTGCATATGGTATTCTTTGTGGTGCTGTAGGCATATTTTTTAATATAATGTTGTGTATCGCAAAATTGTTTGCTGGTACAATTAGCGGCTCCATTGCAATCACTGCCGACGCACTGAACAATTTATCAGACGCCGGCTCATCTATTATTACCTTGTTCGGCTTTAAACTATCCGGGCAAAAACCTGATCCGGAACATCCATTTGGACATGGTCGTATAGAATATATTTCAGGTCTAATTGTTTCTCTTATTATCTTATTAATGGGTTTTGAATTAGCGAAAACTTCTTTTGAAAAAATATTAAACCCACAACCTGTTATATTTAGCTGGGTTTCTTTGGGCATATTACTCGTTTCTATTGCTGTTAAATGCTATATGGCTTTTTATAATCATTATATTGGTAAAAAAATTCAGTCCACCGCAATTTCTGCCACTGCTGCTGATAGTTTAAGTGACTGTATTTCAACTGGAACCGTACTCATTTGTTCCGTAATTTCTTATTTTACCAATTTAAATATCGACGGTTGGGCAGGACTAGTCGTCGCTCTATTCATCTTATATACAGGTTATCACGCTGCAAAAGATACGATTAGCCCCCTATTAGGGCAAGCACCTTCACCGGAATTCGTTAAGCAAATAGAGGATATTATCTTGAATCATAAAACAATTCTAGGTGTACATGATATGATTATTCATAATTATGGACCTGGTCGTATTTTTATTTCTGTTCATGCAGAAGTTCCATCCAACGGAGACATGTTAGCTTTACATGATACAATTGATAATGCAGAAAGAGAATTGGCTGAACAATTAGGTTGCATCGTCAGTATTCATATGGATCCAGTCGTTGTAGATGATGCTCTGACAACACAGACAAAAGAACAAATCACTTCTCTTATTCATGCCTACGATTCTCGTTTTTCTATTCATGATTTTCGAATGGTCACAGGGCCTACTCATACCAATGTTATATTTGATTTAGTTGTTCCTTATAAATATTACAAACCCGATAACGAAGTAAAGAAAAATATACAGGAACTTATTCATTGTCTGAACAATAGCTTTTTTGCCGTAATTCAAATTGACCATCCTTTTATCAGCTAATAAAAAAGCGAAGGAATGTTTGGATATATCAAACTCATTCCTTCGCTTTTTATTTATTCATTTTGTTTATTTGCTTCAATAATGTAGGTATCATACATATCTGCCATTGCCAGTGCAGCCGCTAAAGGATATTTTCGATATGCAGTGGCTTGTGCCATCCCTCCAACATAAGACCTTGCCGCATCATCATATCCCCCCATATGCCAGCGAATTGCCATAGCTTCTTCATCAGTAAGAGCAATATGTTTCATGGCTAGATACACTGATTTTTCTCCATGCCCTAAAGGCAATGTATCATCTATATTATAAACTTGGACCTCTTCCCATCTGCGTTCACCTGGAATTTTTACATTGCGAACTCCTTTTACATAAAAATTTACTTTACATAAATCATGTAGAAGAGCCGCAATGACAATGGAATCTTTCTTTACCCCTGGAATATTTTTAGAAAAATTCTGTAATATTTTATACACGGATAAGCTATGGATTAACAAACCTCCCTCATATGATCCATGTGTTTTCGCGCTAGCTGGAGCCGTAAAGAAGTCTGTCTCCTTTTCCAACCAAGCAATTAAATTTTCAACATGTTCGCGCTCTGTTTGTCTTAATAACTCACAAAAATTATTTTTATACGCGCTAAGCATTTGTTCCCGAATCGATGTATCCATTCAAGTTTACCTTTCTTATCCTTTTTAATTAGTATATCATATTTCTTCTATTTTGATAATCCAATTTTATTCATCCTATTTTTTAATTTATAAAGTGCTTTTTTTTCAATTCGCGACACATAGGAGCGCGATATTCCTAATTCCTTTGCCAATTCCCGTTGTGGTAAAGGTTTACATCCATTCAGTCCATATCGTTTTACTATGACAAGCCTTTCCCTTTTATTAAGAACTGACGTTATTGCTTGCATCATTTCTTCCACTTGTATTCTTGTTTCCACCTGATCACTCACTTCATTATCAGATGCATTAATGATATCCATTAACAAAATCTGATTTCCCTCTTTATCTTCTCCTACAGACTCTCCTAACGAAAACACAGCATTATTTTTTTTATCCGCCCTCAAATACATTAATATTTCATTTTCAATGCATCTTGCAATATAGATTGCTAACTGGTTACTTTTTTCCGGACTAAACGTGTTAATTCCTTTAATTAAACCAATTGTCCCAATCGAGATTAAATCTTCCATTTCAACATTGGATTGCGTATATTTTTTTGCGATATGTGCAACCAAACGCATATTATGTTCAATTAATATTTCCCTTGCCTTTTCATCTCCTAAAATATACTTTTCAATATATAACTTTTCCTCTTTTGCAGATAAAGGGCGTTTAAAACTTTTATTTCCACTGCTCATATAGCCGGTAAAAAAGAAAAAACTTCGAATCAGTTCAAAAAAATGCATATAAATAGACCAACTTTCTAAAGAATGTTGGTCTATTTATATGCAAAATAATTTTCTAATTTGACAATTTATCCTTTTTTACAACAAATACGTAATATATCCCCTTCTTGTAGGTTATAAGGACAATTGATTTTAACAATCTCTTGTGGATGCGGTGCTGAATCCTTCATTTCTCCATCAGCGTCATAAATTTGTTCTACACGAAATTCTAATCCATAAGATACTGGAGAAAGAATATTTAAAACTTCTCCAACGCAAAATTTATTTCTCTGTTCTACTGTAATTAACCCATGATCATCTTTAACTGCCTTAACCACTCCACAAAAGACATATTCTCGTTGCTGTGGCATACGATAGATATCCATAGAGTCAGCTCCACCATCAAAATAAAAACCTGTTGTAAACCCACGTGTAGCACAATCTCGTAAATCCGTAAGCAACTGCTTATTTAATTGATAATGCTTCGGATCATCATAATACGAATCAATTGCTCGACGGTAAGCATTAACAACTGCCGCAACATAATATTGAGACTTCATTCGTCCCTCAATTTTAAATGAAGAAATTCCAGCTTGAATTAACTCCGGAATATATTCAATCATCATCATATCTTTTGAATTAAGAATAAATGTTTCATGATCCTCTTCTATAATAGGAAAATATTCTTCTGGATATTCTTTTTCATGTAAAGCAAAACGCCAGCGACATGGTTGAGCACAAGCGCCCTTATTCCCACTTCTTCCTGTTAATACTGAAGAAAGTAAACATCGTCCTGAATAAGCTACACACATTGCTCCATGAATAAAAGCCTCTAGTTCAAGCGTATTCGGAATTATATTACGCATTTGTTTAATTTCTTCTAGCGAAACTTCACGAGCTAAAACTACGCGTTTTGCCCCCATACGATACCAAAATTCTGCGCTTAGATAGTTCATAGTACTTGTCTGCGTACTAACATGGATTTCAAGTCCTTCGCGATGACAAAGTTCAAAAACTCCAGGATCTGAAACAATAACTGCATCCGTCCCTATCTTTTTTAAATATGATAAATATTTGGGCAATCCGCGTAACTCATCATTATGAAATAGAGAATTGATTGTAACATACACTTTTTTCCCTAAATCATGAGCCCTATCAATTACCTGTAATAGTTCCTCTTCCGTAAAATTTTGTGCAAACGCTCTTAGCCCAAATTTTTTCCCTGCCAAATAAACTGCATCTGCACCAAATCGGATAGCCGCTTCAAAGCACTCCATATTTCCAGCAGGAGCTAAAAGTTCTATTTTTTTCTGCATTGTTATTTTCACCAAAGAGACTCATATTTTTTAATATTTGCCTGATGTTCTTCGTAAGTTTTAGCAAAAACCGTCGTTCCTTCTGCCGGATCTCCTGCACAGAAATATAAATAGCCATCTTTCATGAACTGCTCATCCGGCCATAATGCAGCTTCTATTGCAGCTTTTCCCGGATTACAAATAGGTCCAATCGGTAATCCCTTATTGATATACGTATTATAAGGCGAAGGGGTTCTTGTTTCTTCATAAGTATAGACATATTTTTTTACTGGCATAAAATATTGTAAAGTAGCGCATGATCCTAATGTCATATCTTGATTTAGACGATTATGAAATACCGCTGAAACCTTAGAAAAATCCTCTACTTTCCCTGCCTCTTTTTCAATGATCGATGCTAATGTTACTACCTCATCCGTCGTCATCCCTAATTCTTCTGCTCTTGTTCGAAACTCCTCTGTATATATTTCATTGAATCGATCCAACATTTTTTTGATTACAACATCCGCTTCCGTGGAAAAGAAGAATTCATAGGTATCAGGAAAAAGATATCCTTCTAAAATATAATCCCTATGTTCTTGTTGTGTACTTTCTTTATCCAAAACTTCTTGGATAAACCAATAATTGGAATAATCTTCTCCGCTCACTGTGTCATTTACAAACTCTATACTGTCAGAAAGAACTCCACCATCTACCAATTTTGTAGGCATTTCCTTAATCAAACTTCCTTCTACAAACATTAAACGCGTAGAAGTTTGTGCAGCAGAGGGTCTTTTTAATACATTGATAATATCGTCATAAGTCATACTGGGTGATAGGGTAAATTTACCCGCCAGTAATTTTGAACTCATATCTGAAAAGTCAACGTAATATTTAAATATTGTGCTATTTCGAATAATCCCTGCTTCCTCAAGCTTTTTAGAAATTGTATTTAAGCTATCATCCTTATCGATTATTACATCAATTTCTTCAGTACTGTTCTTATCAACAGGTGCCACAAAATGTCTATAAGTGTAATTATAGGCAATAATCCCCAATATCGTAACAATAAGTAAGCTACTGACCACTACAATTGCCGTCTGTGAAATCTGTTGAATCACGCTTTTCCATGGATTATTATATATGCTTTCCTTTTTTTTCCAATTTAATAAGCGCTTTTGTTTTTTGGCATTGCTTAACGAAAACTCCTTATTTTCCTCCTGATCAACAGTTTGTGCATGAATTTGCCTAGATTTTTTCTGTTCCTCTAATTTTACCGTCTTCATATTCTGTTCATGTTGTTCAAACTCAACAGATTTGATAGGGCGGCGTTGATTGCGATTATCCATTTTTCCTCTTATTTCTCCTCTATATCTTCGGCTTTCCTATTTATTCAAATAATCCTGTATCCAACTCACAAGCGTCTCCAATTATTTTATAAATATCAGATATAATCGTATTAAATTTATATTCAGCAGCAAAAAAATCAGTCACTTTAGGATTCAGAGCCAGAACTTCTCCAACCTTTTTCAACTTATCCATTAACTCTTCTCCAGGCTGCTGCCCAGACATGATTATCGTTTGTGCCTCAAACTGCGCCTGCTTATATTGCTTTAGCAAAGATTTCGTCGTCTCGTCAGCATATACCTCATCTTTTAAAGTTTTATATGCCTTAAACTCTTCACTTTGTTTAATATCCGCTGCCAATTGGTGTGCTCTATCATAAATATACATATATCTTCTCCTTAGTTTATTCTTTATTTCATACCTCAATAATAATAGGCAAAATCATCGGGCTTCTTTTGGTCTTATTATATAAATAAGACGAAAGCGCACTTTTTACTCTATTTTTTATCGTTGCCCAACTCGTTCCCTTTGTACGCATGCACTCTTCTACTGTCCGTATAATTAGCTTTTTGGCATTGATCATTAGATTCTCTGCTTCTTTTACATATACAAAACCTCTAGAAAGGATTTCCGGATCAGTAACTAAGCCATATTGCCCTTTAGAAAGAGTCAAAACAACAACAAATAATCCATCCTGCGAAAGGACTTGACGATCCTTTAGCACAATACTTCCTACATCACCTACACCTAAACCATCAATCATGACAAGCCCAGCTTCCACAGCCTCACCATATTTTGCACTTTTCTTTTTTAATTCGATAGGTAACCCCAACTGAGGAATAAATACATTTCTCCTTTTTATTCCCATATCATAGGCTAAATTTGCATGTCGATAAAGGTGGCGTTCTTCACCATGAACAGGAATAAAGTATTGCGGCTTAACCATAGATAACATTAGCTTCAATTCTTCCTGACATGCATGTCCGGAAACGTGGACTTGAGCCATTTCTCCAAATACCACTTTTGCCCCTTGACGATACAATAGATTGATCACATGAGAAATGTTTTTTTCATTACCTGGTATGGATGAGGAAGAAAGAATGACCATATCTCCCTGTTTAATATTAAGTTTAGAATGTTCCCCTTCAGCCATACGTACCAGTCCAGACATAGGTTCTCCCTGGCTTCCTGTTGCTAGAATTACTATCTTGTTATCGCGTACTCGATCAACTTCGTCCATTTCCACAATCATTTTTTCTGGGATAGTCAGATAGCCCAACTCCTTTGCCACACTGCTAATACGCAAAATACTGCGTCCCGTCAGGCATATCTTCCTATTATATTTTTTAGCAACATCAATAACCTGTTGTAAACGATGGACGTTTGAAGCAAATGTAGCTATAATAATTCTTCCTTTTGCCTCAGAAAAATATTTTTCAAAGCTCTGTCCTACGCTGCGTTCAGAAATTGTATAACCCGGCGTCTCTGCATTTGTGCTATCTGACATAAGAGCCAGAACACCTTCTTTTCCCAATTCAGAAAAGCGTTGAATATCCGCAACCTTCCCATCAATCGGTGTGAAATCAATTTTAAAGTCCCCGGTATGTACTATAGTCCCTTCCGGAGTATGAATTGCTAAAGCTACCGCATCGTCTATACTATGGCTTACCTTAATAAATTCCACTTCAAAAACACCGCATTTTACCCTACTTCCCGGTTCAATACAATTTAGTTTTTGATTTTTTACGCCATGTTCAGCCAATTTAATTTCCACCAACGCCAATGTCAATTTTGTTCCATATACAGGTACCGAAAATTTCGGCAAAATATATGGAGTTGCGCCAATATGATCTTCATGTCCGTGTGTAAGAATAATCGCTCTTATTTTTTCTTTATTCTTTTGCAGATACTCTGTTTCCGGTATAACATAATCTATTCCTAACATATCGTTTTCCGGAAACATCAGACCACAATCAATCACGATAATGTCTTTACCATATTCGACTACAGTCATATTTTTGCCAATCTCACCGATTCCGCCAAGCGGAATGATTTTAAGGGCATTTTTGTTTTTCATCTTATTATCTTTACTGTTTATTTTATCTTTATTATTATTTATTCTTTTTCTATTTCTCAAGTAAAACTTATCCTCACTTTTATTTTTTATCACTATATCTTTTCCTATCATATCATATTTTACATTTTTCGTTAAGTATATACCATTCTTTTCTTTTTCATTTCACGAAAAACTCATAAAATCTCCAAGTTTGAACATTCATTGCACATTTTTTATTTTCTACCCATATTATAGACCAAGTACAAGGAGGTTTGCCATGAAGAAAATTGTAAATGTTTTAGGCATTTCTTTGAATTATCAAGCAAAAAATGGTGAAATTGAAGCCATCTCAAATATAAATTTAGATATTAACGAAGGAGAGTTTATCAGTATTGTCGGTCCCAGCGGATGCGGTAAATCCACCTTGCTATCAATTATCTCCGGTTTACTAAAGCCCACAACAGGTACTGTTGACATTAACGGAAAACAAATTTCAGGCCCAAGCTCTATTATTGGCTTTATGCCGCAAAAAGATCAACTATTTTCATGGAGAACGGTATATGATAATGTTATGTTGGGCTTGGAAATTCAGCATCGTAAAACAGAAGAAAATATTAATTATGTAAAAAAATTACTCCATACTTATGGCTTATATGATTTCCGCGAAAAATATCCTTCTCAATTATCAGGCGGTATGCGTCAACGCGTTGCATTAATTCGAACCCTTGCCACAAAACCGGAATTATTACTTTTAGACGAGCCATTCTCTTCTCTTGACTATCAGACTCGCTTATCTGTTTCCAACGATATTTATCATATCATTAAACAAGAAAAAAAGACAGCTATTATGGTAACTCATGATATTTCTGAAGCAATTTGTGTATCTGATCGCATCGTCGTATTATCTAAACGCCCTGCTCAAATTAAAGCTATTCATACCATTGATTCAGAATTACAAAAATACAGTCCGTTGGCAAGAAGAGAACATGCATTATTTCGGACATATTTTAATCAAATATGGAGGGAGTTAGACGCAAATGAATCATAACAATAAACCAATACTTTCATCAGCAAGAAAAATATACTTAAAAAAAACACATCAAACAAATTTTTTTATTATATTATGTAAAATTATTCTTATTTTGGGACTTATCGGGCTATGGGAAATAGCAGGTACTTTAGGATGGATTGATTCCTTTATCATGAGCCAACCTTCTCGAATCATACGTTGTATTCTTGACTTATATGAGCAAAAAACGTTGTTTGAGCATATTGGCGTTTCATGTTTGGAAACAATCGTTGGCTTTTTATTAGGAACTTTTATTGGTACTTTTATCGCTGCACTTCTTTGGTGGTCCCCATTTATATCTAAAGTTTTAGAGCCATATCTTGTTATTCTTAATGCACTTCCAAAAGTTGCTCTCGGACCAATTATTATTGTTTGGGTAGGAGCAGGTCAAAAAGCAATTATTATTATGGCATTAGCAATTTCTTTGATTGTCACCATTCTAGAAGTACTTCATGGATTTGATGAAACAGATTCAGAAAAAATCAAATTAATGCGGGCTATGGGTGCAACACAATGGCAAATTTTTAGATATCTTATTTTCCCGGCAAATATTCCTACCATTATTAATTCTTTAAAAATTAATGTTGGCCTTTCCTGGGTAGGCGTAATCATGGGAGAGTTTTTAGTCTCAAAAGCCGGTATAGGATATTTAATCGTCTACGGATCGCAGGTTTTTCAAATGGATTTGGTTATGGCAAGCGTTGTTATTCTTACCTGCGCCGCAGCAATAATGTATCAGGGAATTGTTTTATTACAGAAGTTTTTAATAAAACATATTCATTAAAATCTAACAGGAGGAATTAGATGATGAAAAAATTTTTGTATGCTGCTCTTGCTCTTTTCTTTTGTGTAGGGTTAATGTTAGGCGGCTGCGAAAAAAAGTCTACCGAAGATATGGTCCATCTTACCATTAGTGAAGTAACGCATTCAGTCTTTTATGCACCCCAGTATGCGGCCATTGCTCTTGGTTATTTTCAAGAAGAAGGCCTTGAAATAGAATTAGTAAATGGTGGAGGGGCCGATAATGTCATGACTGCCGTTTTGTCTGGTCAAGTAGAAATCGGTTTTGCCGGACCAGAAGCCAGTATTTATGTATACAACGAAGGAAAAGAGGACTTTGCACAGGTATTTGCACAAGTAACTAAGCGGGACGGATCTTTTATTATGGCTAGGACACCCAATCCAAATTTTACTTATGAAGACTTTGAGGGCGCCCATATTTTAGGCGGAAGAAAAGGTGGTGTCCCCTATATGACATTAGAATATGTAATTAAACAAAGTGACGCTGATATTAATGCTATGAACCTGGATACATCAATTGATTTTGATCTGATGGTTCCCTCGTTTACTGCTGGTACAGGTGATTATGTTACTGTATTTGAACCTGTCGCTTCTACTCTTGAGCAGGAAGGAAAAGCATATATTGTCGCCTCAGTCGGTCAAGATAGTGGAGAAATTCCTTTTACCGCCTATTTTGCACTAAAAAGCTATATCCAAGAAAACCCTGAAGTTATCCAAAAATTTACTGATGCGTTGTATCGTGCACAGCAATGGGTATTGCAAGCTGATGCCGAAGAGATTGCCGAAGTTATCGCTCCCTTCTTTCCAGATAATGATATTGATTTGTTAACAAATGCTATTCAACGCTATCAAGATATTGATGCTTGGGTAGGTGAACCTGCAATGACACAGGATGCATTCGAACGCCTGCAAGATGTCATGCAGGAAGCTGGAGAACTAAAACAACGAGCTCCTTATTCAGAAATTGTTAACAATGATTTTGCTTATCACGCAGTTGAATAATTAAAGTAATTTTAATAAAAAACGGCTGTCAATTCACAGCCGTTTTATTTTTATTAATTTTTAAACCATTCTTTTCAGCTTTATTCCTGCCCATAAATCCGTATAAAACGCAGGCTATAAAAATCACAAGTAATTTTATCTCCATTATGTATGTCTTCTATCACTATATAGTTGCGTCCTATATTTCGTAATATTCCTTCTACTTCAAAGACATTACTACCCCCAGCAATAAAATGCGCCATTACATGCTTGCCAATTTGCATATTTAGATAACCGTTCATATCTTTTGGCATATCTAAAATTTCAAATGGACCATATTTTTTTTCTATACGATCTTTTTGCGAAATTGGTTGGTTTGTATATTGACGAATTAAATCTAAATTTGTTTCCCTATTTACTGTTTTGGAAGGTAAACTTTTTGACTGATTCATTGGAATATTATTCTGAATTTGTTTTATTTCCATCCCGCCGCAATGGAATTTTTTTTCTTTAGCCGAATCAATTTGTTTATTTTCTAGACTCTTATTTTTTTCCATATTTGACCCCGCTATATTTTTGTTATCCCTTATCTTTTTTAGATATTTATAGGAATATATAGTATAATATTCGTAATGAAATACTTTGTGCTACTTAGAATGTTTTTTCTAACTTTTTCATAAACTCTTCGGTACTTACTCCATAAGGTCGGTTAAACCTTCCAAGGCAATAAATACTATCTTTTTCTCCAAATGTGATAACATTTACTTTTTCATAACATGTCAGGGTAATAGCAAAACCAAGATCGGCAGCAATTTTTTCTGTTATACTATTACATGTTCCATATGGATAAACGAGAGTATTTATCGTATATCCATTTAATTTATCTTGGGAGATCTTTTGCATATGCAAAAGATCTTTTGATATATTATAAATATATTCTTGTTCACTTTCATTAGAAAGTCGGCAAAAACCGGGTCTAGTTTTTTCACTGTGCATATCATAACTATGATTCCCTATTGCAATTATTTGAGAGTTAATCAATTCCTGTAATTGTTCCCAACTCAAATATGAATAGTTATTATTCATTACAGCATCCTTCTCACTATATTGTTCCGTAAAACTGCCGACAATCGAAATAAGAGCCTTCATCCCATATTTTTTTAGCAACGGATATGCGTATGAATAATTATTATAATTTCCATCATCAAATGTAATTAAAATTGGTTTATCCGGCAATCTCTTTTCGCCATTTGCATATGCAATCAAATCATCTGGCAAAACAGCAGTATACCCATGCTCTTTTAGATATAACAAATCTTGCTCTAATACAGCTGGAGTAATAATATATTTTCCTGCTTTCGCCGTACTATCTAAAATACTATGATACATAATAATTGGTAAAACAGTACTTTCTCCGGAAGCAGAAGCCGGTTTGACTTCTAGAGAAAAACCTAACGATAAAATACTTGCCATCAGACTAACCATAATCATTACACATAGAATAAATTTAATACGAAGTTTCATAGCATATAAACCTTTCTATTTAAAATGCAGGAGATAATACTCCTGCATTTTATCAATCTCCTTACATATCGAACGCGCCGGCAAGTTCATTTTGTGCAAAAGCACAAGACATATAAGCATATTTAATAAATGCCGACATTTCTGTTTGTGATGGAGCATCCTTCATATTTTGTAGTGTTTGCTCTACCTGTTGAAAATATACCTGTAAAGCAGTAATATAGCCGTTTGTAATACCTGCTTGTTGTAATTCTGTAATTTTTGTTTCTTTTTCATCCGCTTGTTTCATTAGATTTTGCAATTGTTCTGACGCTACCGTAACATCAATATTTCCTTTATCATATTCAAGCGCTAAATTAATTAATTGCTCTGTATAACCCACAACATCTTCCATAATTTCCTCAAGCTCTTGTTTTGTCTGTTCGTCAGCTGTAACAGAAACATTCTTTTCATTGTAAGTCATTTCATAAAGCTTTGTCTGTATACCTTGTTCGCTTTCCAAACGCTGCATTACATTCTCAGCATCTTCTTTAGTTGCATAAGCGGCAATAAACACTCTATAAATTTCTCCATCAAAATATATATACCCGGCTCCTCCTTTTGCTTTTAGAGAATCGGCATATACTGTTGCATTATTTTCATCCGAATATGCTCCTGCCTGCAACGCATATATATTCATTGCTTGCAAATTTAAATTAAATGTTTCTCCCTGAACCAATACACTTTGCACAGTTGATGAAATCTCGCTGTTTTGTTCTTCTTCTTTTTCTTCTCCTGAAAAAAAAGAAAAAACTGGTGCAAAAACCTTATCCGTCAAAAATTTCCCCACTTTTGCCGCTCCAACAAAATAAATTACTGCCGCTATAGCCAATACCGCCAAAAAAAAGAAAATCCCACTTTTCCCTTCTGATTTTCCGGAATTCTTTACTTGGTTTTGCATTCTTGAATATCTCATGTAAATATTTCCTCCCCAACAGGTTTGCTTATTCATATGCAAAATATATTCTTTCTATGATACTAGAAATACGCCAATTTCTTGCTATTTTTTCCAGATAGTGATATCCTGTAAAAAAATATGATATCTTCTAGGGGAGACTGATAATATGGATAAATGGGACAAACGTTTTATCGATTTGGCCGACACTATAGGCTCATGGTCTAGTTGCTTTAAGGAAAATCGACATGTTGGCGCAGTAATAGTAAAAAATAAGCGTATTCTAACAACAGGATATAACGGTGCTCCCGAAGGGATAAAAAGTTGCGCAGAAAAACAAGAATGCATGCGTATTAAACTTAATATCGCTTCTGGTACACGCCATGAGTTATGTTATGCCGTTCATGCAGAACAAAATGCAATTATCCAGGCTGCGAAAATGGGAGTTTCTATAAAAGATGCTACATTATACTGCACTCATTTTCCCTGTGTGATTTGTGCAAAAATGATTGCCAACAGCGGCATTATTCGCCTCGTTTATCGGCACTCTTATCCTGATGACTTTTCTGCACAGTTATTACGCGAAGCAGGCCTCTTGGTAGAAAAATTTAGCCAGAAATAATATTTTTATGTTCGTATACACTAAATTATCTCAATTGATATATAAAACTGTCAAATACATAAAAATTTTTAAATAAAAAATACAAGCATAAAAGATTCTCTTCTTTTGCGCTTGTATTTATTTTGTTACCAATTTGTGTGTAAAAAATGATTTATCACTTTTTTTCAACAATAGCCTTGCCGGCGTAGTATCCGCAATTTTTACATACTCTATGTGCCAACATCGTTTCATGGCACTGTGGGCATTCTACCAAATTCGGAGAAGAAAGTTTCCAGTGAGCTCTTCTGCTACGTCCCTTTGCTTTTGATGTAACTCTAGATGGTACTGCCATAATAACACCTCCCTCGCTGTATTAAAACAAGTCCTTCAACTGCTCAAACGGATTTAATCCATTAGACGAAATATTGCACTCGCACACCTCAGTATTTCTGTTTTTTCCACATTTAGGGCATAACCCCTTACAATCGGGTTTACATAAATATTGTAAAGGCATCACAAGAGATATCTCATCCAATATCAATTTATCAAGGATCATTTGCTTTCCTTTTAGTGCATATACACCATTGTCTATATCTTCTTGCTGAGAAAACATCCATTCGAATTCTATATCTATTGGATATTCTATTGATTGAAGACACCTTGAACATTGAGCATCCAGCCTCGCGGCTATATTCCCTTGCATGTAAACACTACCCTTTTTCGACCAATACATTCCATAAACACGAATATCACCTATAAAATCTATGTCTAATGGAAATTCCCATCCAACAGGTGATTCCTGCATATCAAACGCATATCTGTGTTCTGGATGATCCAAGGCAGCGGTTGCATCAATTTTCATATATATAACCTCTTTTCATAGCCAATATAGATTATATTGGCTATGAAAAGTATTGTCAACCCATTTTCTATGATTACAATGCTAAAGCTTTTGTTTCTCTTGCGATCATTAATTCCTCGTTTGTTGGAACAACTAAAACTTTTACTTTACTTCCTTCAGCTGTGATATCTGCTTCACCACGAGATAAGTTTGCTTTTTCGTCTATACTTACGCCCAGGAATTCCAATCCTTCCAAACACGCTTTACGCACTTCACCATCATTTTCTCCAATACCGCCAGCAAAAGCAATTACGTCGACTCCGCCCATCGCAGCTACAAAAGCACCAATATATTTCTTAATACGATACGTAAACATTTGAAGAGCTAGTTCTGCCCTGTCATTTCCCTGTTTCGCTGCTGCTTCCAAATCCCGGAAATCACTGCTCACCCCTGAGATACCCAGAACTCCGCATTTTTTATTAAGATAATTTACTGTTTCTTCGGCCGTCATATTATATTTTTTCATCAAATAAGGTATCGCAGCAGGATCAATATCTCCGGAACGTGTGCCCATAACCAATCCTTCCAACGGGGTTAAACCCATTGTCGTGTCAATACATTTTCCATTTTTTACAGCAGCTAAGCTGGAACCGTTTCCTAAATGACACGTTACAATACGAAGGTCTTCTCTACCTAACATATTTTGAATTTGCATGGCAATATAACGATGGGATGTCCCATGAAAACCATATTTACGTATTTTATGATCCTTATACGCTTCATATGGAATTCCATAAAGATAAGCATAATCCGGCATTGTTTGATGAAAAGCTGTGTCAAATACTGCAACATTAGGCTTGCCGGGCATTAACTCCATACAAGTCTCGATTCCTTTAATATTCGCAGGATTATGCAAGGGCCCTAGCTCAATATACTCTCGAATACCGTCTAAAACTTTTTCATTCACTAACGAAGGCTGTGTAAATTTTTCTCCGCCATGCAACACTCTATGCCCAATAGCTTGAATTTCATCCATTGATTTAACTGCACCATAAGTCTCATCTGTCAATGCTTTCATTACTTCCAACATTGCCGCTCCATGATCAGGCATATTTTTCTTTAATACAAATTTTTCTTTACCCACTGTTGTATGCGTTAAAGCCGAACCTTCAATACCAATACGTTCTACCAATCCTTTTGCCTGCACTTCTTCATTATCCATATCAATCAACTGATATTTAATCGAAGAACTTCCGGCATTTATCACCAAAATATACGTCATCCCAATTTTCCTCCAATAAATTTGTTTCCGTCATTTTACCAGAACACAAAATTTGTTATAATATAAATAAACTTACTTATTAATTATACATGAATTTACAAAATTTGAAAAGGAATTTTTATGAAAACCTCTGCGATCATTGCTGAATATAATCCCTTTCATAATGGTCATGCATACCATATTACTCAAACTCGCCATCATTCGGAAGACAAAATTATTGTGATTATGAGCGGTAATTTTGTACAACGTGGCGAACCTGCTATTATAGATAAATGGGCCAGAACACAAATGGCACTGCGTGGCGGTGCCGATATCGTATTAGAATTACCCGTTTTTTATGCTCTTTCTTCTTCACAAGAATTTGCCTTAGGTGCAATAAATATCCTTCAACAATTAAACTGTGTTGACACCTTAAGTTTTGGAGCAGAAACTGCAGATATAAGTTTACTCCAACAAATCCAAACCGTATTGGAAGAAGAACCTTCTTCTTATCGTTCTATACTATCTTCCCATATTCGGGAGGGCAATAGTTTCCCCAAAGCGCAATCTCTTGCTATCACACAATATATGGGTCCCTTATATGGTGATATTGTTTCAAAGCCGAATAACATTCTGGCTCTTGAATATTTGCGGGCATTGCATCAGCTTAATAGTCCAATAAAACCCATGGCAATTCCCCGACTATCTTCTTATGGTTCTGTATATTTAGAAGAAAACTATTCCTCTGCATTGGCAATCCGCTCTGAAATTTTATCCGGAAGATCGGCATGGAAGAAATATATTTATCCGGAAGATCTTCCTTTATTTTCCAAAGTGGTTAAAGAAGATTCCCTTTTTCCATTATTAATATATCACTTACGTACTCAATCCTCCTCTGCTCTTCAACAAATACGCGATATTCGTGAAGGCTTGGAGCATCGACTGATTCGTGCTGCTCGGCAAGCAACCTGCTATTCAGAACTTCTTAGCTTAAGCAAAACCAAACGGTTCACGATGGCCCGTATCAAACGAATATTTCTCAATATATTACTTAATATCTCAAATGATCTTACAATTGATATTCGCTCTTCTCAACTTTATGCACGTGTTCTTGGTATAAAAAGAGAAAGCCTGCCTTTGCTGTCGTTTCTTTCACAGCATGCCCATGTCCCTATTATTACTAAGCTTCCTCCTCACATCTCTCATCCGTCTTTAAGTCTGGATCTGCGTGCAAGTGAATTATACGCAGCAGCAAACACTCCTGCTCTTCCAGGCGCACGCGACTATACTCATCCGCTTATTATTTTCTAATTTTCCAAAAGTTCACGTATTTGTCCAATTTCCCGGTCAGTTGCGTTTCGCCCCTGTTCGATACAAAACTCACATTCTTTTGCCGAAAAGGGATTAATACGAAATACATCTGGCGTAATTATCAAATCTGCTTCTTTTTCTTGCTTTGAAGAAACATACCACGCAGCAATACTTAAAGCTGAATTTAACGCTCCTATCGCATTTTTAGGTACAGGCAGTTGCTGCCCTCTCCACGAAACATCAACAGCCACCACTACATCCGCTCCTAATTCTTTTGCTGCTAAAATAGGCATACGTGCCAATGTTCCTCCATCGATATAATATTTTCCATCAATTTCATAAGGTGCAAAGATTCCCGGCATAGAGATACTAGCTCGAATCGCTTTATAGAGAGCCCCTTTATTAAAAACTTCTACCTGCCCATTGACAACGTTAATTGCCGCGCATGCAAATGGTATTTTCAACTGTGCGAAACTTTTATTTCCTGTCAATACCTTCATTAACTCTTCAACTTTCTTACCACGGACAATTCCCCCATCCTTTAATGAAAAATCTAAAAATTTCGAAACAGCAACATTTTTTGAAAAACTGGTAATATAGTCGATATCCATACCCGTAGCAAAAACTCCGCCGATTAATGCTCCCATACTCGTTCCCGTAATTATATCAATAGGAATATGATGTTTCAAAAGCGATTGCAATACTCCTATATGAGCAAATCCACGCGATGCTCCGGCACTCAAAACCAATCCCAATTTTTTTCTATTGCAGCTCATAACTTTTTCTCCTTTCCCATAAGTTTAATATAGCTTTATTAAACTTCAAGAGGAACAATTAATGAAACATAAATGCCAAACAATCTTTATCGGACTATTTTGCGTACTTATCCTTATTTTTCCAAACATAGCTATAAAAAGTGTTCGCGACACGTTATCTCTTTGGGCTACTTCTGTTGTTCCCGCTTTATTTCCTTTTTCAGTTGCAATGAATATACTTATTGCGTTACATACATTTGATTATTTATCTCTTTTTTTTCAAAAAATTACCAAAAAATTTTTTGGATTTAGCGGACATTTTTCGTCTCTTTTTTTTGCTTCCGCTCTTTCAGGTTACCCTGTAGGCGCAAAATTAACTGTCGACTTGTATCAACAAAAAAGTATCTCAAAAAAGCAGGCAGAAGCACTTTTAGGATGTGTCAGTACATCAGGGCCAATGTTTATTCTCGGAAGTGTTTGTATTAATATGCTCGGAAACCATTCTTTTGCAAAATATCTTTTATGGCCACATTACCTTTCTGCGCTTTTTATATGTTTGATTTCCGGAAAAAAATACAGCAAAACCCCGGATTATACACAATCGATTTTGGCTCACTTTTCTCAAAAAAATCCACTTGATTTTGGCAATATTTTTGCAAAAGTTATATCCTCATGTATTCAGAGCATGTTAACAGTATGCGGTTTTATGGTTATCTATGCCGTATATGTCAATACCCTTGCAGAGGTATTCTATCTTATATTCCAATTACCGATAACAACCAGCAAAACCATTATGGGAATATTGGAAATGACAACCGGATGCGCCAATTCTCAAATACTTACACCATCCCTTCGTTTAATTTACCTTAGTTTCCTGATTTCCTTCGGTGGATTTGCTATATATAGTCAAACCAGTGCATTGGCGTCTAAAGCAGAATTACGGCCAAAGCATTTTCTTGTACACAAAAGCATCCATGGAATTCTTTCTGCATCATTAACCGCAATTGTTCTAAAGATATTTCCATTGGATGCCTCATGTTTTTATCAGACACCAACTTTGAGTTTCTTTTTTTCTGAAACCTCTATCGTATGGTTATCACTATTATGTATACTTCTTTGCCTATGGCAGATATCTTATCATTTTATGATAAAGCATTGATATCGTTAGCTTTGTTCTCCAACATCATCTTTTGTCGAAATGGTAGGCTCGGATTTTTTATACAGTCTATTTTTATTTACTTGAATCAAATCTATGCTTTCTTTATAATATTTTTCCAAATCGTCAAAGACTTCTTCCGCATATTGATTTGCACGCTTACGAATGGTCTGCGCATTTTGACGACTATTTTCAAGCAAACTATTCGCTTTCGCATAGGCTAACTTGTAAACTTCTTCTTTTTTTGCCATTGCTTCTGCATCTCTTTTTGCTTTTTTAATAATTTCGGCAGCTTGTGTCTCCGCAGCATTGATAATTTGATCTCTCTCTGCCATAATTTTAATAGATGCATCCAACTCATCATGTAATGCATTTTTGATATCTGCAATAATTTCCATGACAATTTTTTCGTCTATAACTTTATTCGTTTTAGAAAGTTTTGCATAACGACTAGCTTCAATTTCCTCTTCTAATTCGCCGACATATTCAAAAATATCCGTCTTTGCCATTTTATATTACCCTCCGACAAGTTTTATTGCTTAAAATTTATTTTTCTTAATTTCATTGATTATACCACAAATTTTTTTAGGAACATAGTTTTGAATACAAGCATCATATTTTAATAATTCCCGCACTGCACTGGAACTAACATGCGCATATTTATTACCAGAAAACAAAAACAAAGTTTCTATCTGAGCCAATTCTCTATTAAAAGCTGCAATATCTCTTTCATATAAGTAATCAGCGGAACTCCGCAATCCACGCAAGATAAACTTTGCTCCCACTTTCTTACAATATGAAACAGTCAATCCATCATAAGTATCTGCTTGCACATTAGCAAAATCGGCTGTTGCTTCCTTCACCATTTTTAATCGTTGTTCTTGCGTAAAAAGATATTTTTTACGAAGATTATTTTCTACAACAATATACAGCTGATCTGCCAAATCTACAGCACGTTCAATAATTTCGATATGACCTATTGTTATCGGATCAAAACTTCCTGGAAAAACCAACTTCATCTTTGCATTCCACCTATATAAGTTACAAAAGTTTTACCATATTGTTTGATTTTTAGAACATTCTCTCCATCAAAATTCGTGTTTCCATCGTGTTCAATAATTAATAAACCATTTTCAGCTAAAAGAGCCCTCTGCCGAATTAACTGCATTGCTGGCTGATATAATTTTGCTTTGTATGGCGGATCCAAAAAAATAAAATCAAAACGGTTTTGTAATTTACTTAATGCACGGTGAAAATCCATATGCAGCACTTCTGCTTTATTTCGCATACCCGTATTTTCTAAATTTTTATGTATCACTGTAATCGCTTCTTTAGATTGATCAACAAATACCGCATTTGCCGCTTGTCTCGAGAGAGCTTCTATACCCAATGCCCCTGAACCGGCAAACAGATCCAATACAGAGCTGTTTGCTATTTCAAACTGAATCGATCCAAAAATCGCTTCCCTTACTTTATCCGCTGTCGGCCTAGTTATTTCATTCCCTGCAGGAGCAAGTAACTTCTTTCCTTTCGCAATTCCTGCAATAATTCTCAAATCAACTATCTCCTTTTTATTTTATTGTATATACTGTTTCTTGTAAAGAAAATTTGCTCTTTTTCGCTAAAAACCGCATCCACCTTAATATCATGTTCCTCGACAGGAATTTCATCCAATAGCTGCCATGAACCACAAATTCCCAATTTATAACACAAATGTTCTGACAACCAGCGATCGTAAAACCCCCCACCATAGCCAAGTCTGGTTCCATCTCTTCCAAAAGCAACACCGGGAAGAATTGCCAAATCAACGTCATCTATATTTTCCCCTCGTTCTGGCTCTTCAATTCCCCATTGATTTTTTATCATACGAGTCTTTGAAGTCCATCTGACCGCCTTCATCTGGTCTCCACAAATACGTGGTATACAAACTCGGATTTCTTTTTGCTCAAGCAAAGACAATAACGCCCTTGTCTGTATTTCTTTTCGGTATGAAAAATAACAAAATACCGTTTTCGGCTTTTGGTTCTCCACCAAATCAGCTATACATTTTATAATTTGCTTTGAGGCTATTGTAAGAGTTTCAATAGAGTTTCTTTTACAAATTTCAAGTATTTGTTCGCGAAAGCTCTTTTTTTTCTGTTCAATCATTAAGATACACCCTTGGTACTCTAGCAGACAATCCCGTTAAAATTTCATAAGTAATTGTCCCTGCAAGACAAGCTAACTCCTGTGCAGTGACTCCATTACCAATCAATTGGATTTTATCTCCGATCTTCGCTTCTGTTCCCGTCACTAAAAACATGGATTGGTCCATACAAATACGCCCAATATTTTTTATTCGCCGCGACCCTAACATTGCTTCTGCTTTTCCGGAAAGTGCACGAATATATCCATCTGCATATCCAATTGCAACAGTTGCAACTTTCTCCGGTCTTTGCGCAATAAATTGTCTGCCATAACTTACACTATCTCCTGCAGAAATCGTTTTGACATAGGTAATATAACTAATTAATGAAAGAGCTGGTTTAAGAGAAACTTCTTTTATGTTGGTTTCCTGTGACGGCGCATATCCATACATGGAAATACCCATGCGACATAGATCAAAATGTGCCTTTGGGATTTTAAGTATTGCTGCACTGTTTGACGCATGGCAAATCGGATGAAAATTCTCCTTTTTAATCGTTTCCACCGCTTGTTGGAAAGACTGCAACTGACGATAAGTAAATTCCATGTCTGCTTCATCCGCTGTTGCAAAATGAGTAAACACACCCTCTAGAAAAATACTTGCCTGTCCTTTTAACTTTTCCAACAATATGAGCAGTTCTTCTTTTGTACGAAGACCTATGCGGTTCATTCCAGTATCTATTTTTATATGAATACATGCATTATGGTTTATCTTTTTACATAATAAAATCAAAGAATTTAATTGTTCCAATGTATAAACACAAAGTGAAATATTGGCTTCAACCAATACTCTTAATGTTAATTCATCATCAACTGATGACAGCAATAAAATATGTTTATCACATGTTTGACGCAATTCTATCGCTTCATCCGGTGTTGCAACTGCAAACCAATTTACTCCCTGTTGCATCGCTTTATCCGCTACTTGTTTCATCCCATGGCCATATGCATTCGCTTTTACTACCGCCATTACTTCAGTCTTTGCCATTCTTTTCAGTTCTCGAATATTATGTGCAATGCATTCCAAGTCTATTAATGCATAGGTTTTTCTCAGCATTCCCTTTTCCTCTTCTCTTGCCTTCATCCTATCCTAAATAAACATTATTTCAATATTCTTCAAAAATTCCTGTTAAACGTCTTTCTTGTTTTAACAACCAAACAGCTGCTTCTCCCGGTGTAAGATTAACCTTCTCAGGCGTTCTATCACCTTTATAATTTATACGCCATTGACCAGAGTTTTGGGAAAGTATTTCATCCTGAATAGAAATATCCGCACAAC